>ONTX01000456.1 GCA_900320825.1 uncultured Lachnospiraceae bacterium
ATCAAGGAACTTGGAGATATACTGGATCATTATGATGAACGGATCAATATGGCGAATCTGAATATGGCAAGTAATAATGAACATTTTTGCCGGGAGTTTGAAAAGATAGTGAATGAATTGATGTAATAATGAGTGTATAGGTGTGACATGATGGATAAAGCGCGTGGGAATATGTCTTTGGTGGATTTGGGAAAGCTGTTTTTCGCTGTATGTGTTGTGGCGATACATACGAATGCTTTTCACGGTAATAAAATCATTCATTCTTACATCTTTGCATTGGCCGTACCGTTTTTCTTTATCGCTTCAGGTTTTTTTCTTGGAAGAAAGATCGGGATGACAAAGGATAAGGAAGAATATCGGGAATGCTTAAAAGGGTACGGCAGGAAACTGCTTGTTCCTTATTTGATATGGGGGATATGGTACTTTTTCGTCGAATCCGCTGCAAATATGATCGTTGAGCATATGAGCTTAACCGAAGCACTGAAACACCAGTTTTTCAGCTGGGTGATTGCAAGCCCCGGAGGAGGCTTTTGGTATATTCAGGTGATACTGATCCTTATCGTTGTTTTGATGATCACGGATAAAAAATGGTTTCGTCTTGGTTTACTGATCGTCAGTGTTGGTTTAAGTGTTATTCCGTATCTTGTGGGAAAGCAAGAGGGGGAAATCGCACAGCTCTTTTTTGACTCACATACGGTCTTATGGGATAGCTTGTATTTCCTGGCAGGTATTGCAATAGGAGAAAAGTGGAAAAAGGGTCTGCCGAGGATAGGAAGTGCCGCTCTGTTTGTATTTGGATTGTCCCTGAAGATTGCTTTGGATGTTGCCGGTGTTAAAATGTTTACCCGGATCGTTCATATGATCATGGCCATAGGTCTTTTTGGTCTGTTGTACTCCGTTAAGGCATTTTATTCAGATGAAATGTCAATAAAGTTCAGACGCTGGAGTATTATCATATATTTCACGCATCAGACATTGAAGTATGCCGTGCAAATGGCTTTCAAGTTGCTGCATATTCCGGAGTCTGATCTGATTTTTGTAATTTCCATCGTTATTCTTTTTATCTATGCTGTGATCATTGAGCAATTTGCAATGGATAAAAAGGTGTTCAAAGTGCTGTATTCCGGATAAATGAGGTAAGGGAATGAAATCAATCAAAGCTTTTTTTAAATATATTGGGATCCGGGTTCTGCGGATGATCCTGAATTTCTTCAATCTGTTTCCGATAAAGAATAACCGGATGATGTTTTACAGCTTTAACGGAAAAAACTATTCCTGTAATCCAAAATGTATATCCGACCGCCTGGCACAGGAACCGGACATTGAGATATACTGGGCTTTTAAGGAGCCGGACAAGTTTCAGACGGGTGAAAAGATAAAAAAAGTAAAATATCGTTCGTTGAAGTACTACTATCTCGTAAAGACATCGAGGGTGTTGGTATGTAATGTACAGGGGTTCGGAGAATTGGCCAGAAGAAAAGGGCAGGTATTCATCCAAACCTGGCATGCCAGCAACGGATATAAAAAAGTCGGCAATTATACAGGAATCGCGAGGAAGCTTAATCTTCTTGGGCATCAGGATTATTCCTATGTGCTTTGCGGGGCAGAGAGCATGGTGAAACGCCGCATCCGGGGATCTATGGGATTTCAGGGGAAGATCATCAAGGGAACTCCCAGAATGGATGTTTTGGTGAATATGAATGATGATTCGATCGTGAACAGAATTCAAAGTGATCTGGGGTATTCTCCTTCAAACAAGCTGGTTCTTTATGCGCCGACATGGAGGACTGAACGCGACGGATCGGAATATAACCTTGATTTTAATCTCCTCAGAGAAGCGTTAAGTGAACGGTTTGGCGGAGAATGGACTGTTGCGGTCCGGCTTCATCCGAATGTAAGGGTTCGGCCGGATCTAAGTGACGATAATGTGATAGATGTTACGGATTATCCGGATATGCAGGAGCTGTTATATACGGCGGATGTATTAATATCGGATTATTCCTCATGTATTTGGGACTATTCCTTTACGGGAAGGCCCTGCCTGTTGTACTGCTATGACCTGAAAGAATATTATTCTGAGAAGAGTTTTGATCTGCCCATAGAACAATGGGGATTTCCAATCTGTGAAAGTAATAACAGTCTTGCTGAAACTATCAGGACTTTTGATGAAGAAAAGTTCCGGGCTTCAATGAAAAAACATCACGAAGAGATGGGCGCGTTGGAAGACGGAAAAGCTACCGAAAGAGTTTGCAAAATCATTCTCAGTATTCTGAGAAAGGGACGAAGATGAAAAAATATAAAATCGGATATACACAAGGTGTTTACGATATGTTCCACATCGGGCATCTAAACCTTTTAAATCATGCCAAGGAATACTGTGAATATCTGGTCGTTGGTGTGAATTCGGATGAACTTGTTAGAGAATACAAGAAGAAGGAGCCTGTGATCCACGAAAACGAGAGGGCAGAGATTGTCAGAAATATAAAAGCTGTGGATGAGGTGATGATCACACACACGCTGGATAAACTTCTGATTCTGGAACAACACCCGTTTGATGCCATATTCATCGGAGACGACTGGAAGGGAAATCCTCGTTGGGAGCAAACAAGAAAGGACCTTGAAGAAAAAGGTGTGGATCTGGTTTTCCTTCCGCATACAGATGGGATAAGCAGCACGGCGTTGAGAGATGTAGAAGAAATGCATATAAAGGAATAAGGTTATGTCAGATAAGAAACCAATCAGGATATTGC
>ONTX01000160.1 GCA_900320825.1 uncultured Lachnospiraceae bacterium
CTAACCCAATAGTTTGTAAGGCGAAAATCAACGGTACAAACGGGCGGACGGTGCAATCCGGCCAGCATTTTAAAGCATTTTAAAGGGACTAAATGAATAAATAGGAAATACTTTACACTGTATAGAATATGCTATATAATTAGTATGAAAGGAGCGACAGTAGTTTCTGTCGACTGGTGAGATATGGTACAGGTAAATTTTAGAGTTGAAGAAGAAGTAAAAAGACGGGCGGAACTCGCCTGCAAGAATATGGGAATGAACATGTCAACTGCGATCAATATCTTTCTTGTGAAAATGGGAAATGAGCAGAGGATACCTTTTGAGGTGTCAGCTGATCCGTTCTACAGTGCTGAGAACATGGCTGAACTTGAGCGTCGTGTAGCCGATGCAAAGGCGGGTAGGAATATGCATGAACATGAGCTTATTGAGGTAGACTGATGCATAAGATTTGGCATGATAAAGCGTGGAACGATTATATCGAATGGCAGAATCAGGATAAGAAAACACTTAAGAAGATTAATCGGTTACTGCAGGATATAGACAGAAACGGATATAAATGCACTGGGAAACCGGAACCGTTGTCGGGAGATCTGGCAGGCTATTGGAGCGTAAGGATAGATGAGAAGAACCGGATAGTATTCAGAATCGCTGACGAAATCATTGAGATCATCCAGTGTGGAACTCACTACGGTGATCACTAAATATCCTACTCGACATACATATTTCCACTTATCGACATCGCATGAATTTAGTGCAAATGATGGACCAGTTTTTTTAGGTGTTAACAACATATCATTTTTGGGAATCGCGTTCCATTGCTTCTCTGACAGCTCTATATACAAATGAACTAACCGATTCACCTTGTTTGGCAGCGTGTTCTTTTATTACATCTTTTTCACCCTTAGGAACCTGAAATCGGAGTTCTTCTATTTTCTCACGATACTTATATATGGCTTTTTTTTGAGCATCAGATATCCCCATGTCAATAATTCACTTTCATTAATTAGTAATAATATACAAACGAAAGGGTCTATATGCGTATAGATTTTGATATAATTGTATATTGCTCTATACGCGTATAGGCCGTATAATGTAATCATCAAAAGAAAATAACAGTTGTACAGAAGAGCCGAAGCTCCTATGTACCTGTGAAGGACAAGATCCTGCATATCGGAATGTTCCGAACCGCAACTATATTATATGTCTTTTCATATGATAATACAATACGAAGAAATGCGACGTAAGATTGTAGAGCAGGCCACTGATCTTAACGGTTATTTTCTTGATAAGCAATCATCATTCTTATTTAGAATGAACCGAACATTGAAAACCGAATAAAGAAGTTAGTACTGAATCTACGGATAAACCATTACATTATTGACGAACTTAACTAAAGAGCATTCATAACGATTCAAATATAACATAATCACAAGGACAAATATAACAATATCTAAAGACAAGTATAACATTATCAAAATTCAAAAAAATTCCCACAGATTAATACAATCCGTATTCAGTACTCCGCATGTGAAAGACGTTGCTCAATAAGGCAAATAGTCCGGCACATTACTTTCTGCACAAAAATATGGAAAGGAGACGGAGCGATATGAACGAAAAATTATTTCTGACAGCAAATGATGTTGCAGAGTATGTTGGTATATCTCGTCCGACCGCATATAAGATCATACGCCAGATGAACAATGATCTTAAGCAGCAGGGATATATCACAGTCTGCGGCAAGATAAGTCAGGCATATTTTCTTAAGAGAATGTATGCAGACGACTCGTGTACCAAATAATTATGAATGTAGCTGAAAAAAAATGGTTAAAGGAGGCAATATTATATGGAAATAAAAAATGTTATTAGATTATTATCCATGGATGAAAGAATGAAGGAGGATATGAAGGCATTGATCCTTCAGTGTTATGATGATCAGACCTTCAGGATAGGAAAGCTTTTTGAAGTGGTGCGTTCTGATCTTATTTCAAAGGGTATTGAAGTTCCGGAGCTTCAGAAGCTTTACAATCTCTTCTATGCAGTAAAAAACGATCTTGAGAGGGATGGGCTTATAAAACAGGTTAAATATGGTACTTACTACGTGAATTCGGCAGGAGTTAATGATGAGGTTACAGAAGAATCCACCATACCCGAAGAAGATGATGAAGAAGAGGAAATTCCTGAAGATGACGAGGATAAGGTTGATGAAAATGTGCCGGTATACGGGAACGGAGAGTCAACAGTTTATGCATACTTTTATCCTAGTTATAAGAAATTGGCTGAGTTAAAAGGAGAAAGCAGATATCGCTGTAAGATAGGTAAAACAACCAATGGGGTTAAGCGGCGATTTTCATCGACATCTCGCACAGAAGAACCTGAGAAAAAGGAAGTGGCTTTGATTATAAAGACAGATTCACCCAACGAAGTTGAAGCATTACTTCATAATACTCTGAAGCTTGCCGGTCAGCAGGTATTGGATACTCCGGGAAAGGAATGGTTTTATACAAATCCGGAGGAAATAATACATATATTTTATGGTATCGCCAACCTGTTTGAATCTGATGATGTGTATCATGAAGAGATGTTATTCGATTAGGAGGTAAGAATATGCCTAGAGAAATACTATGTCCAAAGTGTGGGGCCAAATTACAGACAGATGAGGAGACGTATAACAGCATAGCTCAACAGATACGAAATGCCGAGTTTGAAAAAGAGGTCGATCAGGCAAAGACCGATCTGGAACGGGCTCTGTCAGTAAAGGTAGAACTTGCTAAAGCAGAAGTATGTGCGCAGATGAATCTGGAGATACAGAAGCGGGACAAAACAATAATGGATCTGCAGGCTGCAAAAGCAAAGGCCGCTGAAGAAGCGAGTAAAGAGATACTTGATCTTAAAGAGACCATTTCAACATGCAGGGCATCTATCTCTGACAGGGATAATGCCATCGCGGGCGTCAAAAGAGACGCCCTCGCGATGCATGCGAACATGGAAGATAAATTGAAACAGCAGGAAGAAAAGAGCAGGCTTGAGATTCAAAATGCTGTTGCCGAGGAGCGTATGAAATCCTCGGATAAGGACAATATTATCGCACAGCTTAAAACGGAAATCTCTAACATGAAGCTGATGCATGCCGAAGAGATAAGTGCGATCCGCGATAAACAGGATGCCATAAACAGCTTAAAGGATGAGGAGATCGCTCAGCTTAAGGATTTTAAATCAAAACTCTCTGTAAAACTGCTTGGGGAGACATTTGAGCAGCACTGTCTCGCAGAATACAACCTTATACGACATGCTTTACCTAACTCCAGATTTACCAAGGATAACGATGCTTCATCCGGATCTAAAGGAGATTTCCTGTATGTTGAGCATGACGATAAGGGGAATGAAGTTTTAAGCATAATGTTCGAAATGAAAGAGGAATCGGACATAAGCACTAACAAGCATAAAAATGAGGATTTCCTTAAGAAACTTGACAAGGACCGCAAAGAAAAAGGGTGTGAATATGCGGTCTTGGTATCAAGGCTCGAATCGGATAACGAAACGTATAACCGGGGGATCGTAGATGTTTCCCATTTATATCCTAAGATGTACGTGATCCGCCCACAGTTCTTTTTAATATTGCTTATGCTCCTGAGATCTATGGCTATGGACAGGTCATCCCTGCGTAAGAAGATGCATGAATTAGAGAAGAGGCAGATTGATATAAGTAATTTTGAGACGGATCTTAATGACTTTAAGGATGCTGTCTTAAAATGTCATTACCTTGCGAATTCTAATAAAGAAAAGGCTCTTAAAAGGCTTGATAACGCTATACAGCTTCTTCAGGACATAAAGGAAGATCTGATACATATGGATAAACATATGGAAACGGCGAGAAATAAAGCTGAGAAAGTGACCATACAGAAGCTTGCGAAGAAGCATCCCCAGATATTATCAGATGCCGAAACATCTTCATCTGTACAGGTCGGAGCCAATATGGAAAAGAATGATCTGGAAAAGACTGCTTAGTATGTTGTATCCGCAGGTTACAGGATTATGATCTGAGATTGATGGGCGGCGCTGATCTGGCGTCGCCCTGATTGTCCCACTTACAATGGGATTAATCTTAGATTCACAAGACTATTGATGGAGGACAAGCATGAAGAAAGAAAAAGAAGAGATAATGATAATGCCTGTGTTTAGTGATTTGATACAGACAAATGAAGGTGAGATCATATGCGGTGCTGAAGAGGATTATCTGAAAGATTGTGTTATGGAATCCTTTATCAGACAAGAGAATGAAGAAAAAGAGGCTAAAGAGTATCTCATCAATTTCCGTACTCTGGAAAAAAGTGTTGATACGAAACTACATGAGTTCGATGATTTTAATCTTTCCGATAGGGCTGAACTTGAAAAATTAATAAGGCTCAGGCTGCAGTCACAGAATCTGAAGACTGTATGCAATAATAAAATGATAGCCTGTAATGTCATCGTTGAGTGTGACGAGGTTGAAAGAGCATGTGATTTTGCAGACAGGCTGCAGAGCGTACTTGAATATCATAATCAGTTGCGGGTTGAAGAACCAGATCCAAGTCTTCAGTATGAAGATGACTTTGATGCCTTGTATGATGCGATAATCGAAGGGTGTGAGTTCATAGTGGTCAACGCATGCCATGAAAGACCTGATGGAATTTACGAAAGAGCCCCACTTCAGACTTATGATCGATTTTGGAAAGCGGTTGAAAATGTGGGCACGCTCAGACCAGATGTTATGCTTGTGATCATTACATCACCGGAAATAATGAAAAATACCATAAGTAAGAACAGGAACTTACATGATATCATTGCGCCCCACCATATGAAACTTAATGGTTTTACAGAGGAACAGATATTTAAAATATGCCTTGCCGGCTTTGAAAAGTGCGGGTTTGTAACAGACCGGGTATTTAAAAGAGAGCTCCGCAGATTTGTTATGAGCACATATCAGTGTTCGGCTTTCAGGGGAAGGAGGTTTGTTGACTATGTGGTCAATGCTGTGACCGTGAACTTTTATTCAGAAAAGATAAGGTGCGATGCAAGGCTTACCACTGATGCTCTTCCAGACTGTAAAATTTTTGGAAGGAAAGAAGCTTTCAAAGAACTTGATGATATGATAGGCCTTAAAACAATAAAGAAACGGCTGAAAAGCATCATACTTGAAGTCAATTATGCCAAGATGCTCAAGGAAGAAGGGATAGAGCTCGACTCATACGAAAGACATATGCTGTTCACAGGGAATCCGGGCACTGGAAAGACCACGGTTGGTAAGACGTTGGCTAAAATACTGCATGCTTATGGCGTTTTAAAGTCAGATAAATTCACATATCTCGAGCGTAAGGATCTTGTAGGGAAGTACGTAGGGCAAACCGAAGATAAAGTAAAGAAGATACTAAAAGAAGCATATGGCGGAGTAATCATGGTAGACGAGGCATACGCGCTTACTATAGGTGACAATGATAATAAACGGGATTTTGGTAATCGGGTGATTGAGATATTGCTTAATGCAATGGTCGATCGTAAGGATGATACAATATTTATCTTTGCGGGCTATCCAGACCAGATGAACGGATTTCTGGAGTCGAACCCGGGTCTAAGATCACGCATAGGATATGTATTTGACTTTCCTGATTATAGTCCGGATGAACTGACTGAGATCTT
Organism: uncultured Lachnospiraceae bacterium; assembly: GCA_900320825.1. Lineage (GTDB taxonomy): Bacteria > Bacillota > Clostridia > Lachnospirales > Lachnospiraceae > AC2028. The sequence continues at coordinate 5,674 of ONTX01000160.1, forward strand.
CAAGCGCAGAATTATCGGGATGGGGCTTTGCGTTGATGATGATGCCCTTGATAAAGCGAAAGCTGTCATGGAGTATTTCCATACAATGCCTGATTTCGGGAATGGCAGGTTTGTTGAAAAGGTCATCGGTCGTACCCTTGAGAGAAAAGCATCGAGAAATTCCAGGACTGACCTGACTATAATACGCAGAAGAGATGTCCCGGATATAAAGGATATTGGCGAAACCATGTTTGTTGATATAAGCACCGCGGATATCATAAGGACAAAGAAGGATTTATTCAGGGTTGCAGTGCACGAAATTGGTCATGCCATAGCCATGATCAGGGCAGGCCATATACCTGAGAAGATAAGCATAATTACGAGATATGACTCCGCAGGGCGTGTAGAAGCAGGACAGACTCTGGCTAATAAGACCGAAAATGAATGCAAGGATATAATGATCGGTCTTCTCTCAGGGAAAAATGCTGAGAAAATAATTTTCGGGGAGCATTCAACAGGCTGTTCTCAGGACTATAACTACACGAAGAATATAGCATCATATATGGTTGACGTATGTGCCATGGGAGATATCGGAGTAACTACCGAGGAGGATATCA
>ONTX01000005.1 GCA_900320825.1 uncultured Lachnospiraceae bacterium
TGAATGAAATGAGATATGAACACGCCTATTACAGAACGAAGGACAAGTCTCTGGATATAGAGTTCCTTTTGCTTGATTTAGGCAAACCGTTAGGCTGGCGGGCTTATGTGATGTCCGATATCGACTATAAACGTGTTTCCGCACAAAGGTCTGATGACTACAGAGATACTCACCTGTATCTTGATAACGGCACACACAGATATATTGATAAGACGAAAGACTGGCCTTATGTTTGCCGTGTGAATCCTATCTATGATCTTGATGTTATGCGCCGCGTTGCCGGTGCATGGTGCGAAATCACAGCTTACTACATTAAGTACGGTGGCTCATTTAAGGACATCCAGGTCAAGCTTCAGGAGGATGGAGTATTATGATGCTGTTTGAGAACAACTATTACCGCACATCCGACTATTTGCTAGATATAGAGTTTCTGTTTGTCGATCTCGGAACATCGACCGGATGGAGGATTTACATTCTGTCGGATATCGAATACAAGCAGTTTTCAGCGTCGAGATCCGATTCCATCACAACAATTCACCGGCTTACGGAATATAACAGCGACATGCTAAGGAAGATCAACACATTTCAAAGAAACAAAGGAAGGATAGCGTCCGATTCTACGCCTATTCACTACATATGCTGGAAATACAAAATCGACAGTCTCGAGCGTGCGAGAGAAATCGCAAAAACATGGTCTGAGATTACAGCATACTACATCAGAAACGGCGGCAGTTTTGAATCCATCCAGCCTAAACTTAAAAGAAAAGGAATCATAAAATTATGAAGATAAAGGAGTGTCTTGCCAAGATGAAAAATAAAGAGAAAAAGAACACATTTAAAGATCAGAATACAAAGTGGATTTTTACCGCAGAGGTATATAATGAAATCAGCCAAACGATAGGACGCCGCAGACCCGAATATGGCGGTCTTCTGGGTTCAAGCGACGGTGTGCATATTGATCACTACTATTTCGATGCGACTTCGGAGCGTTCTTCCGGTGTATACATGATGGACATTCCGGCGTGCAACAAAGTAATCCATGAGTGGAATGATAACGACATTGAACTGGTCGGGGTTATCCATTCTCATCCGAACGGTGTAACACGTCCTTCTCGTGGCGATCTTCTGATGGCAAAGAACATTATCGAATCTATCAACGTTCACGGAAGATTTTTTACCCCTATCGTGCAAGTATCTCCCAAGCTGAACGGCGAAATCACAATCTATCCTTATTCATTCGAACAATCTGTCGAGATGAAAACGCCGCTCATGGAAATTGAGACAGAATCTGCAGAGGAACGCCGTATTGCGGCTCTTGATAAAAAAGCACCGAACCGTTTCAAGAGAATCGAGAGCGTTTTTCCGTACAATCTCATGGCAAAGAAGAAAGTAATCTGCGTTGGATGCGGCGGTTCACGCCCTTTTCTGGAGACGCTGGCAAGATGCGGAGTAGGCACATTCATCCTCTTCGACGGAGATATCGTTGAAGATACTAATATCGCTACACAAGGCACCTTTATCTCGGAACTCGGTAAATCGAAGGTCGATGTTATCAAAGCCCGCATTCTTGACATCAATCCGCTTGCGCATGTTGTTTGTGTTCCAAATTATCTTGACAATGCCATTACAGACGTAGATTTCTTCAAAATGGCTATGCTGAAAAACGGAGATCCCCATGACACGCTTCTTTGCGGATGCACCGACAATTTCTATGCGCAGGACAGATGTGCGCAGCTCAGCGTAAAATACGGGATTCCATATCTTGCGGCACAGATTTTTGAAAAGGGCAAAGGTCACGAGGTTCTTTTCTACTATCCCGGGTTGACGGATTCGTGTCCAAGATGCATCCTGGAGTCCAGGTATAAAAAGATGCTGACAGCGAAAAATGTCGGAACAGGTTCCTCGGAAGGAGCGGCTGTATGCGTAACGGATTATTTGAATTCCATCAAATCCTACATTGCACTTAAGATTCTTTGCTACGATGAACCACTGACTCAGTATTATCATGAACTGGATAAGTATGCCGACCGCAACTATTTCATGACGAAATGCACGTCCGAATTTAACGCTCCCGCGTTTGAGCCGATAAAACTTGTTGAAGCAAACGAAACAGATTTAACATTTCCCTTTGTAACAATTGCGATTGGTCAGACGCCCGAAGAAGGATGTCCTCTTTGCGGCGGAGCCGGTCATGAGAACGCTACCGGCAGGATTATTCAGGATACCAGAAATATTATCAACCCTTATGATAAACCCGAAGAATAAGGAGGAGAAACAGATATGCTTAATTGGAAAAAACAATGCTCTAATATCCACGGCTTTAACGGACTCTACGAGGAGATGACAAGCGGCAACGGATTGTATATCCTTGATGATGTACAGCTCCCTGATACTTGCGGAAATGCGGTTTGCACAATCGAATTCCGGTATTATGATGAACATCATGTATCAATCAGGTGTGTGGAGGCTCCTGTGAATTATACGGGATCTTGTCCTCAGATTGGGCGCTGGTTTTCCTCCGGCACCGCAGATTTTGACTCTTTCGATGATATGAAGGAATTCCTTTTGAAATTCAGTACTGACTGTGTTCCGGAAGAAGAGCCTGTATCAAATGAGAATGCCCGTTCAACGGGCAATCAAACCGAATCCGGAGCGAATCTTCCGAGAATGAAGTATGACAGAGACTCTCTTACGATTCCCGAGCCCTATAAAGGGTTTGTCAAGCTTGATAAGGATAAGCTTCTTTTAGATCTGACAAGTGAGATTTTCGGTCAA
>ONTX01000241.1 GCA_900320825.1 uncultured Lachnospiraceae bacterium
AAGACGTATGATAAAACCTTCGCAGTCCTCGGGCTTTTCCTGGGAATCCAGCATACCCACAGCTCTGACAAGTGCGGTATTCCCTTCACCTATCAGATCCTCCAGAAGTACGCCCTGTCCGGTATATATCCTTGAAAGTTCTGCAATGTCCTTAAGATAGCAACTGATCAACTTTTCTTTGGAAAGAGAATCTCCAGCCATGGCTGACATGGTAATAGCTAATTTTTCACTTTCGGATGTCTCCTCAAGGCCGGCCAGTTCTTCAAGATACATGTTCAAAAAATCAACATCTGTTTCATCAAGAGCAAACTCGGATAAAACAGCCTCTTCGTCGGATGCGGAATAGCCGTCTCTTTCGTTTTTGCCTTCAGGTCCCCCGGGGACGCTTATGCCGCCTTCGGAGAATTTCATCTCCCACCTGATACCGCGGCCTTTGAGATAGTCATAGACCATCTTTACCTTTTCTTCTTCAAGTTCAAGAGGCCTTAAGATATCTTCTATATCATTTTTATCAACAAAACCTCCCTGGGATGCAGCCTTACGCCTGATCTCATCAAGAGCTTTGCCGAACATCAATTCTTTATCCATAAAAAGTCACGCCTTCATACTAAAAATACCGACATGTCATTTAACATGTGTATGCTGGAACAGGTGAACCTGACAGTATTCATAATTGCCGTTACACTTGGAACAATATCTGAATGTCATATCCGGATCGGATATATCGGTTTTTCCGCAAATGGCACATTTATGTCTTGCAACAGATTTCGGAGTGGCAGTACCCGTTCCTGCAGAAGAAGCAGCCCTTCCTCCGGGACCCATATTCTGTCCCATACGGTAATTTCTGTTGAACTGGTTTTTTCTGTGTATCTGTTTGGGGGAAATAGCTATTCCTTTGATATTAGCAACATAAAAGATCAGACAGTTTACAAGAGCCGCCACAACGGCAAATCTTGTATACGCACCTCCCACGATAAGCATATATCCCAGATATATGACATCGAGAACCCCCAGCCACTTCATCTTTACAGGGATCAGGAAATAAAGCCTGACGATATCATTGGGATAAGTCATGGCAAATACGATATATATGGAAACATTAATGAAATAAGTGCTGAATCCAAACCAGATATAACCGCTGAAAATATATCCGGCTTCCTCATATGCCTGAACAACCGATGGTCCGTTGGTCAGATAAAGAAAAGCAAGATATGCAAAGGCAAAAAGCACAGTCAGAAGGACTCCTGTGAAGATAAACAGATTATATCTGTATGTTCCCCAGGTCCTTTCAAGGATATTACCTATGGTGTAGCAGCACCAGAGCATCAGCAGCACGAAAAAGATATTGCTGCTGTTGGGAGGAATTATAAGCCAGGTAAAAAGCCTCCATACCTGCCCGTGTATGATCTTATAGGGATCGAGAGCCAGATAATAAAGGAAGCTGTCATTGACCATTTCTATGATATATCCCACCGCATAGCCTATAATGAGCCATAAAGTAAGATTAGGGATCGTATGTCTTCTGAACCATTTTTCAAAACCGCTCAAAACCGTAACTCCTTTAAAGCATTTGTATGCATATTCTGATAAATTCTACCATATTTTTGCTTATATTAACAAGAATTATAAGGTTGCTTTTACGGGGGTAAAAATCTATAATATTAAAGCCTATGCGTTAATTTACAGTTGTCAGATTTTGAGGTATTTATGGCTCAGGAAACATATTCAGAAAACAAAAATGAACTCAAAAGCGCCAGACTCGGTATCGATATCGGATCCACCACCGTTAAGGTCGCTTTTATCGATGATGATAACAAAATACTTTTCTCAGACTATAAGAGACATTATGCAAGGATAAGGGAGACTCTCAGCGGTCTATTGGAAGACGCTTACAAAAAGCTGGGTAATATTACCATATATCCCATGATCACCGGATCCGGCGGTCTTACCCTGGCAAAGCACCTGGATGTACCTTTTACCCAGGAGGTAATCGCTGTCTCTACTTCACTGAGGGTTCTTTGCAAAGGAACCGATGTTGCCATAGAGCTTGGCGGTGAGGATGCTAAGATAATCTATTTTGAAGGCGGAAATGCCGAGCAGAGAATGAACGGTATCTGTGCAGGCGGTACAGGATCATTCATTGACCAGATGGCTGCTCTTCTTCAGACCGACGCTTCAGGCCTTAACAAATATGCCGAAAGTTATAAATCCCTTTATACCATTGCTGCAAGATGCGGAGTATTTGCAAAAACCGATATACAGCCTCTTATTAATGAAGGTGCAACCAAGGAAGACCTTGCAGCATCTATTTTCCAGGCTGTTGTCAACCAGACCATCTCGGGTCTTGCCTGCGGAAAACCCATCAGAGGACATGTTGCATTCCTTGGAGGTCCTCTTCACTTTCTTCCCGAACTGAAAAAAGCCTTCATCAGGACTTTAAAGCTTGATGACGAACATATAATGAACACCGAAAATTCCCATCTCTTTGCGGCAATAGGTTCGGCTCTTTGCACCGAAGGCAAAAATGTCGTAAGTCTTAAAGAGATGACCGAAAAACTCTCCGTCCCCATAAAGATGGAGTTTGAAGTTGCAAGAATGGATCCGCTTTTTGCAACTCAGGCTGATTATGACGAATTCAAAAGCCGTCATGAAAAAACCTGTGTTGAAAAGGGTGATCTTTCAAATGCATCCGGCGACCTTTTCCTTGGTATCGACGCAGGTTCCACAACCACAAAGATCGCACTTGTTGACAAGGACGGAAAACTTGTTTATTCATTCTATTCCGGAAATGACGGAAGTCCTTTAAAGACTGCCATCAGATCCATAACCGAGATAAAGGATAAACTTCCTGAAAATGCACGTATAGCAAGAGGGTGTTCAACCGGTTATGGAGAGGCTCTTCTTAAGTCAGCATTTCTTCTTGACGATGGCGAGGTCGAAACCGTTGCCCACTACACTGCCGCAGCTTTCTTCGATCCCAAGGTAGACTGTATCCTGGACATCGGCGGTCAGGATATGAAGTGCATCAAGATCAAGAACAATACCGTTGATTCCGTTCAGTTAAATGAAGCATGTTCATCGGGATGCGGTTCATTCATAGAGACTTTCGCAAAGTCCCTTGATTACGCAGTTGAAGACTTTGCCAAGGAAGCACTCTTTGCTCCCCACCCCATTGACTTGGGAACAAGATGTACCGTATTCATGAATTCAAAGGTAAAGCAGGCCCAGAAGGAAGGCGCTTCCGTTGCTGACATTTCCGCGGGACTTGCTTATTCCGTAATAAAGAACGCTCTTTTCAAAGTTATAAAAGTATCCGATGCTTCAGAGCTTGGAAAAAACATTGTCGTACAGGGCGGAACTTTTTATAACGATGCAGTATTGAGGGCTTTTGAAACCATCGCAGACTGCAAAGCAATAAGACCTGACATCGCCGGTATCATGGGTGCTTTCGGTGCAGCTCTTATCGCAAGGGAGAGATTCGAGGAAGGATATGCATCAACCATGCTTTCTCTTGATGAGATAATAAACCTCGAATACACCACTTCCATGACAAAATGTAAGGGATGTACCAATGCATGCCG
>ONTX01000324.1 GCA_900320825.1 uncultured Lachnospiraceae bacterium
CGGCTGATGGACGGGAAGAGGAATCCGGTGACGATAAAGGTGAGGGAGTTTGAGAGGAGACCGAATGCGGAGTTTAGGAGGGTGATGGGGTATGTTGAGAAGGTGAAGGGATAAGGAGATTACTTTTGCATTATCATAGTTTTGAGTATCAGATTCGACATTGCAATGAGTATTTCACTTGGTGTATCGATAATTTCTATTATTATAATTGTAATTATTATTGCTGTGTTCGCTTTTAGACAGAATAATAGAATGATATTGATTAACGAAAAATGCTTATTTTGCGCTTCTGACGCATGTAAACCGCAATTGGGCGTAGCTGTAACGCAAATCATCAGATCGACTATCTTCATCTCGCCGATTAGCATAGTTTTTTGTGGTTCCATCTCCACAGTACTCTGATTACGCGCTATAAAAGAAAAATCTGAAGATATATTCTTTATATATGCTGATGGACTCTCCATTAATCAGAAAGTGCTAAACTATGGATTGGGTGAGCTGATCTCATGTCAACCCGTGGGCTGAAGCTTTGGAATAATCAGAGAATAAGTGTTTCAATCAAGAACAGTCTGATAGACACAATCTATATTTTATGATTCGAGGGTCAAAATGTGTCAATTCTGTGTGCTAGATTATCAAGGTCAGTGCTATAAGCGTCAGGCAGAATTATCAATGTAAATTACAAAGTTTAGTTGACACAATGCATTGTTTTACTATGAAATTTCAAAATAGATGACGTTTAGGAAAGGAGTCGAGATGTTTAATTATCAGAACCTACAAGACAAACAATTTGAAGAATTATGCCGCGATATCATGCAGACGAAAACCGGAAAGCAACTGCATGTGTTTGCACGTGGACGTGACGGAGGCGTAGACCTTACGGATGATTCGAATAAACATAATATAGTTGTGCAGGTGAAGCATTATGAAAAATCCGGATTTACTGCGCTCAAAAACAATTTAGAAAAAGAAATCGAAAAAGTTAAGATGATTAATCCAGAGCAATACTTTGTTTGTGTTTCACAGAGCCTGACAGATTCGAACGTTAATACTATTTATAGGATGTTTTCTGACTATATGGAGTCTACGAATAATATCCTGACTATAGATGATATTGATAATTTTTTACATGATCCGGAGAATATACAGATAACGAAAAATCATACGAAACTCTGGCTTGAATCAGGCACGACACTGCAGCTTCTTTTGGAGTGCTTTCCGGATAATAACAATGAGAATACAGTGGATAATATAGTTGCGAAGATAAAAGATACTAGCAAGCGTATGTTTTGTTCGGATGATGCTCATTCCAGAGATCTTCATCCGGCCCGTCTTGATGCAAGCGGAGGTACGCTTATCAGGGAAGATTGTTCACCAAAACTGTTGCCTGATGAATTTCCTAAAATCCAACCAGTTATCGCAGATATGAACTATGAAGGATTTCCTTCAAATTTATTTGACTATGTCGAGCAGCATATTGCAGATAAATCGGATTCTCGGCACATTTATCTCACGGCAACTTCCGGCAGTGGGAAGACGACATGCCTTTACGGCCTATGGGAAAAATACTTGAACGAGGACGCGAAGTATATCCCGATATATGTTGCTATGCACGAAGTTAGAGGTTCTCTTAAAGGACATATATGTGATAAATTTCTAAGCCATGGTACAGCGATATCCAACTTTGATTGGCTGAAGAGCTCGGATTTTTTAGCAACAGAATACCACATTCTTTTATTGCTTGACGGTTATAATGAAATTGCAGTCAACATGGATCCTAAGATTAATGGAACAATAAAAGGAGAAATTGATGACATCTTAGGCTTTGAGCGTGTTACTGTAGTTATTAGTTCTAGAGACCCTGTAGAAAATTTCGACACAGGTATTACCAACCTAAAATTGTGCCCTCTTTCTCGCGATCAGATAAAGATTTTGATGGGAGGACAAGATGAATACTTGCCTAAAGGTAAGTATGAAGGGGTGCTAACAAATCCCTTTATGTTGGAACTATGTATTAAAGCATTTGCAGACGATGAAAATAGATTGAAATCCATTAATGAGATTTCCGAGGAGGAGATAATACGTGAGTATCTAAAGAAACAAATAGAAGGATACAAAAAAGTAAACGAAAGCGGAAAAAAACGCTCAAAAGGACTTGTGCTGTCACCGTTAGATATTGTTTACTTGGATGTTGTTCTTCCATTGGTAGCTATGAAGCTTGACGAACGTAAAAAAACATCAGAAATTAGAGAATGCATTGGTAAAGATGCAAAGGAGTATAGTTATAGATGGTTCAGACAGACAGTTGGTGAAGTGCAGAAAAGCTTTATGCGGTATGATGAATTAGTGGATACTGTTTGCCCTGCGGGCAGTGTACCTGTAGAAGGCTATACTAATATTGTAAGTGATAATCAAGGAGTGGCTGACAGATTGATTCGATGTGGTGTTGCACTAGAATTGTTTACATCTAAATCAAACGATAAAATAGAGGTTAAATGGGATCATGAAATTTATAGGGATTATTTCGTTGCCAGAGGGTATGCTATTTACTGCGCTTATAATGACGATTTTGAAGACTGTGTTCATAATCTTGCAAAACAGGTGAATTACAGATATCCGGAACCGTATGAAGATATGATGGATCCATATGTAGGGCAGGTAGTCAGGGGATTTCATTTGCGAAAAGCGCAGATGTTCATCGATATGGTAGAGGATAAAATAGAGCTATACACGGATTATCTGAGAAGAATGAAAGAGACGGCGGTATATCGCAGACTTACCAGAGATGTGGCATTTATCTATGAAGACTTAAATAGTTACAAAATGGCGAGAGCCGCTGAAGTGAGCATGAAGTATTACACTGAAGATTTGGAACACTATGATATGGCTAGCAAATATGATTATCCTGATAGGGACAGAAGATACGCTGATGCTGCATACAGCATCTCGGGGTTGGGCTATATCTGGGGGCATGCTAACGTTTCTGGAGATAAGACAAAAAGAGACTATTTAAATATGGACAAGGATGCGCTCGAGAGAGCCGACCGTATGTTTGAGAATCTTGAAAAAACACACTCCAAAGTTCTGGAGAGTGTTACTGTTCAAGACGACATGGTGAAAAAGCAGGGGAATTGGGCGGCTTATTATTCCACATTGAGTGAAGTCGTTAGGCGCGAAAATTTAGAAAAGTCTCTTAAAATACATGAAGCGAACCTAGAGGAACGGAAAAGAATTAGAAAAATGGTTTCTGACAATGATCCTGTTGGAAGCATGATTGATAATAGCATTGCTCAGACATATATTGGAATCGCAACTGCATATTTTAAGTTGGGAAAATATGAGAAAGCTGTAGAAAATAACGAAAAGTCTATAAATACACGTCCTGAAGGTAAATATCAGGAAATCTTTACAGCTCATAGAAATATTGTAGGGGCCTGTACAAATATGAGTGACAAAGCCCTTGCTAAAGATAATAAAATATTGGATGCGCTTAAATGGATAGAAAAATCATTCGATTATGCAAACGAGCATGATATCCATAAGGATTATAAGGATTTGAATGATAAAGCAGACAAGCTTCTTAGGATTGTGAAAGATGAAAAGTTTGTCAG
>ONTX01000132.1 GCA_900320825.1 uncultured Lachnospiraceae bacterium
ACGGTTCTCTGTGTTCATGAACTTCAATGAACACAGAGAACCGTCCCCTGTACCCATCCCCTGTACCCATCCCCTGTACCCATCCCCTGTACCCATCCCCTAAGCTTGTAATACTCCGGGGGAGATGGTATAATCCCTTCTTATGACAGAGTTATACCAAAAAGCATTTGAAATAAAGAAGAGCGGCCTCTGGGATATTTTCCTGGAGGAACAGATCTTTGCGCTCAAAATCAAAAACGGTGACATGATATATGTCCAGATCCGACGCAATGATGATGAAGAGAAGACGGTATCCGTATACTACGGGGAGGGATCTCTTGAAATGGTAAGAAGGATCATGGATACGGATCCCGATACCATGGCTGATGAGGAGGAAGTAGAGCATCTTTTTGCGATGATCGAGGGCGCGGAGCTTTGTTTTACAAATAAGGCATCCTTAACCGGGAAGGAACAGGAGGTTGCGCTGGCTGCGGCTAAGTTAAGCGGTATAAGGCCCGGGGGCAGCGGGGCTTATCCGAAGTTCAGGCGTCTTAAGAAAGGACAGCCTTTTGCGCCGTTGAGTGAAAAGCGTGATATACAGATAATGATGATGGCACTGGATGCGGCCATGTGGTTCATTAAAGGCAAATCGGGGAAGGTGAGGCTGTTCATTCCCGCAACAGTGAGATCTTCATTTGAAATGGCTGTGCTTGAAGCTGATAATGAAGGATACACTCAGAACTTTATCAAAATGCCCAAACTGGGCAGGATGGTATATCCTGCCGGGGTAAACAGTAACGAGATCCTGCAGAAAAGGATCAAGAAGATGGTAAAGAGGGGGCGGTGGGCATGCCGCATAGTACGCCTTGATGTGGTGTACGAATGGGGAGAGAAGAAAGAAAAGGTGCTTCCGTCGGTTATGAAGATTATCAATCTTGATAACGGGGATTTTATAGAGATGATGCCGGTCGCTCATTATGAGGAGCGGACGGAAGTGGTCCTGGATAAATTTATGGAAGCCATATGCGATTATGGTTCGGCTCCCGTGCAGATATTTGTTATGGAAGAACGCACAGCGGCGTTGCTTGGCCGCTGGTGTAAAAACTGCGGGATCAGATTAAGCCGCGTAGAGTATATTCCCGAGCTGGATATGTATGACGGTATTTATGACGGCGGAGATGATGAGGATGATAGGTCACAGGGCCCCCTGTTTTATATAGAAATGGCGGTTGATTTTCTGATATCGGTACCGGACGGCAGGCTAAAGGGATTTGCAGAGGATATACAGGGAATAAGAGGTGTAAAGAACAGTTTGTTCTATACCATGTTATCTGATGAGTACAGAAAGAAAATTGACGACCTGCTCATAAGATTTAAGAAACTGGGACTGTGAGGAAGCTTAAGAAGTGCATGCCGCTTGCGGAAAGCAGGAGCTTGTGATAAACTGATTTTTTGGCATTATAAAGTGAATAAAAAAGCCAATTGACCTTAACATCATATTATATGAGATAAACAGGAGATAAAAAGATGAGTCTTGAAAGAAGCCTTCAGAGACGTGTCCTGGAGGAAAAAATGGAAGACAGCTTAGAGGAACTGGCACAGGAGATATATAAAAAGAGCCTGTCGGAGTGCAGCGATACCGAATGCTATGAGTGTGTATTGCAATATACCAAGTCGCTCATGCAGTTCACAGACCGTATTGAAGGTAAGAAGAAGCTGTATTATATCTCGGCAGAATTCCTTATCGGAAAACTTCTTTCAAATAACCTGATAAACCTTGGGATATATGACCGTGTAGCAGAGATATTAAAGAGCAAGGGTAAGGACATAAAGCGTATCGAGGATTCGGAACCGGAACCGTCGCTTGGAAACGGAGGCCTGGGACGTCTGGCTGCATGCTTTATAGATTCCATTTCCACTCTGGGGCTGCCCGGAGAAGGCGTGGGCTTATGTTATCATCTTGGACTCTTTAAGCAGGTATTTAAAGATCATCTGCAGAAGGCGGAGAAGAACGACTGGATGCAGGAAACATCCTGGCTGCATAAAACCGATACGACATTTACCGTATCGTTCGGAGACAAGAAACTGACTTCACGTCTGTATGATCTGGATGTGGCCGGCTATGAAAACGGCATCAATAAGCTTCATCTTTTTGATCTGGAGAGTGTGGATGAGGGCATAGTAAAAAAAGGTATAGATTTTGATAAGGAAGATATAGAGAAAAACCTTACGCTGTTTTTATATCCTGATGATTCCGATGAAGCGGGAAATCTGCTGCGTATATATCAGCAGTACTTCATGGTGAGCAATGCGGCACAGCTGATACTATCGGAGATGAAATCACATGATTACGATCTGAGAAAACTCAATGAGCATGCGGTGATACAGATCAATGACACACACCCCACGCTGATAATCCCCGAGCTTATCCGTATCATGGTCAATGAT
>ONTX01000124.1 GCA_900320825.1 uncultured Lachnospiraceae bacterium
GGCTTGGTGATGACATTAAAGGGAAGATGAGGTATTCCGTTATATACCTTAAGTTCAACTACCTTAGGGTCAACAAGTATAAGCTGAACATCTTCAGGAGATGACTTATACAAAAGGCTGAGAACAAGAGTATTTACGCATACCGATTTACCTGAACCGGTTGTTCCCGCTATAAGAATATGAGGGAACTTTCTGATATTTGATACAACTGTTCTTCCTTCAATATCCTTACCTACAGCAAAGGAAAGAGTTGCATCCGATTTTTTAAATTCCTGACTGGAAAGAAGGTCTCCCAAAAATACAGGAACCGCTGAAGAATTGGGCACCTCAATACCGATGGCGCTCTTTCCGGGAATGGGAGCTTCTATCCTTATATCAGTAGCAGCCAGAGCCATTTTGATCTCATCGGAAAGATTTACTATCCTTGAAAGTTTGGTTCCCTGGCTTACAGTAAACTCATATCTGGTAACAGTCGGGCCCTGACTGTAAGCACCCATCTCCGCTTCGATACCGAAGGATGAAAGGGTCTCAACAAGTTTGGACTGAACCGAACTGATCTCTTTGTCAGCACTCTTAGAAGATGCCTGTCCCTTTTTCAGAAGTTCCAGAGAAGGAGGAATATATTTAAACTTGCCTCCGCTCTTTCTTCCTGAAGAAGGAACTTTTGAAGGAGCAGGCTCATTAATAACAGGCTTTTGAACAGATTCATTTCTGTGTTCATTTATTGAAGGAGCAGAAGACTTAACATTTTCAGAAACCTCACCGGGATCTTCCTCTTCACCCATACCGGTAGAAACGATCTTGTGATCGGATCTTACAGGTATGACATTCTTAGGGATCTCAAGTACCGGACTATAATCTTCAGCAGGTTCTTCTGCTTTTTTAGATCCGCCGGGACGCTTTGCGGGATCTGCCCAGGTTCCCTTTATGGATTCTTCATAGGATTCTTCTTCTGAAGGTTCATCGGTATAATCCGCGTCATCAATATATCCGTCGTCATTATCATCTTCAACATAACTCATCTCATGCATTTCGCCGGTATGAGTCTTTTCGAAAGGATTCTTTTCACGGGAGGCCTTTCTCACATCAAGGATACCCTCAGCATCCTCCGTCTCCTCGCGGACTTTTTTCTCAGCTTCTCTTCTGAGTCTGTCTTCCTTTATTTTTTGTGAATGACCCTTTACGAAATTGGCGATAACGCCGTTTTCGGGTGTCTCTTTAGCTTTAGGAGCCGGTTTCCTCTCCCTCTGCATCTTCTCGGCAACGGTGGGAACCAAAGCCGTAGATTCTTCTTCCGAAAGCTCATTATCATCAGTGGCATCTTCATCCGGATAATCATAATCAGCATCTTCATCATATGGGAGCAAAGGCGGGTCTTCGGATTCAAGAGATACCTGTCTTCTTCTCTCAGCTCTTTCCATACCGTTTCTTACAAATTCACCGGATCTGTCTGAAATTCCTGAAAACAGGTTCTTGAAAAACATGGTAAAAAACTGCCTGTTGATCGCAAAAAGAGAAAGTATCAAAACAAGCAGACATATAACAACTTCACCCACGGATCCGATACCGGAATTCAAAGCATATGAAAGGCTTCCGGAAATAACTCCTCCTCCGCACTTTCCTTCGGAACAGATCTTATAAATATCGCCCACATTATATGCATCGATCTTAAATGTTGCTCCTCCGATCATATCGGAAAGCATTCCTATAACAAGGTAAAGAAGGATGCAGCCGGTAAATCTGATGGGAAGAATATCATCATCCTCAGATGCATATATGTACCAGATTATGAGAAAAGAGATAAATGCAGGTGTGACATATGCGGGAAATCCGAAAGCACCGAACAAAAATCCGGAGATGGCTTCACCAAAACTTCCGCACACACCCACGCAGCAAAGCGTCAGAAACAGAGCAATACCTACAGTAATGACAATACGAAGTATTGCACCATATGCTTCCTCTTCATAATCTGTATTTTTCCCTGAATTTCTTCCCGAAGTGTTTTGACGGCGGGAAGTATCCGAGGAGGAACGTGAACCCGATGACCTTCCGGATGAAGATCCGGATCTGTTTCCGTTTGATCCGGAGGTCCTTCCGGATGACGGGCGTGAAGAAGATCCGCTTCTTCCCGAAGATGAAGATCTGGTCCTTCGGTTCAAATCTTTGAAATTATCATCTATTTTCTGAGCCATAAAATACCTTAAACATCAAAATCGTCATCATCTGAAACCGCAATGTCATAATCCATATCATTTGCGGACAGATCAGTCTTAAATTCCATCTCCTTATGATCCGTCTTTCTTTCGGGATGGGGAATGGGATTATCCAAAAGCACTACGCCGTTCTCGTCAACCCTCTGAGAAGGCTTGGTATTATCTGCATGCTTATCCGAATTCTTTTCGGCAGACTTGTTTTGTTCTTCCTGTTTCTTTGCGTTATCCTTGCCCCACTGACCGGGCATTCTGCGATATTCGGGACGAAGCTGGGGCTTTTTGTAAATATATTCACCTGTTGCACTGTATGCGGAATTTGCCGGTTTATCTGCTTTTTCTTCTTTTGCGGATGAATTTGCAGAAAGTGCAGAACCTGTCACATTTTCTGCTGCAGGATTGTCTGATGCATTGCCATGTGCGTCATGCTTGTCTGAAGTCTGCTTATCCGGAGCACTTTCCTGCTGAGGTGCCTTCGGTGCGGAAGGCATGGGAATATTTATGGCATCAAAGGAACCAAGATCATAAGCATTACCGGTAGCATCAGCTGTTTCAGGTGCAGGCTCTGTCGCTGCAGGTGCAGGTATGATAACCGATTCATCTTCTTCGGGAAGCATCATATCATCGGGACTGAGCTTTGCGGGAACGTATCCCTCATCGGGATAGGAAACATCATTGTCGATCTCCGCACTTGCTTTGAAAAGATCTCCCGTAAATACGGCAGGAAACAAATCTCTTAAAGAAATACCTGCAAACAAAGCGCAGAATGTGAAGATCAGACATCTTCCGTCATTCTCAAGATAAGTCAGTGCGAAATTATTAATGAGAAGAATTATGATCGTTGAGAAAATAAGAACTCCCTTTGTATCGTCATCGGAAAAGAAAGTAACAAATACACCGACCGAGACGATGATGGCCATAATAAAGATCTCGGTATATGAAGTCATGTAAGAAAAGCCCAGCGAAAAATCCCCTGCGGGAAAATATCTGGAAAAGATGGCACGGACAACATGAAGTGGATTATGAGAACTTATAACTCCGTCTGCGATCACTATAATAACGAATCCGAATACCGCAGACAAAATAGTCAGAAGTGTCTTGGATGCTCTGAGAGAAAAAGAAGAATCTTCATTTCCCTTTATAAAAAACAGCATTCCTATCAAAAAAGGAATGAGAACAAATCCTGTGATATCAACATAAATACTGAGTGCTATAAGAATGCCCGCCACAATGCAGGAAATGATCTTTCCTTCCTTTGCAGGCAGGGCAAAACTCATGGCAAAAACAGCCGCCATGATAAAGAGGAAAGCCATAGTCCTTGAGTTAAGGGTAAGTGCTTCATGAACCGAAAATCCCGATACGGTCCAGAAAAATGCAAAACAAAGAGCGGGAATATTTCCGAGAAGTTTTCTGAAAGCAATAAAGCCAAAACATACGGCAACTATCTGAAGTATGCAGTTGGTAATGGCCGCTACATAGATCCTGTTTCCGAACAGGAAGAAAACACTGTGAAGAAGCTGGACATAAAATTCATCGGCGGGATGAACATAATGGGGAACCATTTCACCCGTAACCTTTGCCACTTCAAAATATCCGTTACCCCCGAGTCCGCTCCACATATAAGTAAGGCATCTGAAACATACTGAAGCGATCATCATGAAAGTAAAAATCACAACGCTTATGTATTTGCCTTTTTCCGTAAAGCTTTTCATAAAATCAAGACCTGATGTATATGATAAAAGCTTATGGAAAAGCAACCCAAGAAGTGCGCATACCGCAAAAAACACCAGTGCATATATGGAAGTGAATCCGAAAGATTCGGATACATCATAAAACACAAGCAGACTGAGCGTACTTGCAATAAGGACATAAAGGATGTTGGTCACAATGGAAAACTTATTTTTGAACAGTATCATCGGTTAAAACCTTCTCAATGTTATATCTGGGTCTGTGCTTAACTTCAATGTATGTCTTACCTACATATTTACCGACAAGTCCGATGGCAAGGAGCTGCATTCCACCAAGGAACCATATGGATATGATAAGCGAAGTCCAGCCGGGCTGTACGTTACCGGTAAAGAATGAGACAAGGGCATAAATAAGTGCGATGAAAGAAAGGAAAATTATCACAATACCGCTTGTCAAAATAAGATCGATAGGTCTTGTGGAAAAAGAAGAAATGCCGTCAAATGCAAGAGCAAGCATTTTTTTGAGAGGATACTTGGAAACTCCTGCGGCTCTTTCTTTTCTGTCATAGTAAACACAATCATTCTTGTATCCGATAAGAGGAACAATGCCTCTCAGGAAAAGATTGTACTCACTGTATTTTTCAAATTCCTTGAGTGCACGGCTGCTCATAAGTCTGAAATCAGCATGGTTGTAAACGGTCTTCACTCCCATTTTTGCCATAAGCTTATAGAAAGCCTGGGCGGTAAATCTCTTGAAGAAAGTATCAGTCTTGCGCTCTTTTCTCACGCCGTAAACGATATCGTATCCTTCATGATACTTATCAACCATTTGCTCAATAACGGAAACATCATCCTGAAGATCCGCATCAATCGAAATGGAAATATCGCAAAGATCAGCTGCAGTATGAAGGCCTGCGGTAAGTGCATACTGATGGCCTACATTCCTTGCAAGCTTTACGCCAAATACGGTGGAGGGAAATCTATTATGCTCCTTCTCAATCAGTTCCCATGTCTTATCGGAACTTCCGTCGTTAACAAAGAGAATGAAACTGAATTTCGAAATCTTATTCTTTTCTACAAGATCGTTCAGCACACCCCTTAATGCTTCGGAAGACATCTCAAGGACTTCTTCCTCGTTATAGCAGGGAACAACAATCGCAAGACGTTCCATATCCTACCCCTTTACATTTTCATTCAGACTTAACAAATACAGCTA
>ONTX01000450.1 GCA_900320825.1 uncultured Lachnospiraceae bacterium
CTGCGACACATATTTTTCCTTAATGGCCGGATCCACCTGTTCCGTCATCGTCGGACCTTCGGAACTCGCATTTTTCTCAAGCCTGTTACGCCCAAGGATAGTGACTATCTTACCTGCCGCAATGAGTATCACCACAACCGCAAGTACAGCACCGAGTATTATCAGTATGCGCCTCAGTATATATTCACCTTTCGATATTCCCCGTCTTCTGCCTCTGTTCATATGAAGCTGTCCTTAAACCTTTCATTTTTCCGGATATTTCCGAAATATCGCAACATTTAAACTTTTTCGTGTCCCGTATCAGCGCTTTTCTTCCCTGATAAGCTTAGCCTGGACCAGGAACCTTCTGTCTTCCCTGTCCGTAACGCCGGTTGACAATGTTATGATCTTATCGGATGGCATAGGCCATTCATCCTTGTCAAGCCTGCCCCCCAGTCCCGCGTATTCCTCTATGTTTGACAGATATATCTGATAAAGTTCGTCATCCTGCGTGCCGTAGGACAGCACTATCAGCTTATCATCCGATTCATAAGCGGCAAATGTCTTATATACCAGCACACTGTCCTGCGTGTAGATATAAATATACGGATATTTTGAAAAATAATCAGGATCGGCAAACACCTTAAGGTTTGAAAAACCCTTGTCATCATCGCTGTTATGGCCGTATATCGCCGTCAGGTTATCGTTAAAATCCTTCGAATTGAGCATCTGTGTAAACACGGCGCCGTTCTCATCAGGCTGTCCGTCCGCATTATGCGTCACATAATAATTAACGTCCTGTGAACTCTGCAGTATGGGGGCATCTATACCCGCCTCCGGAATATACAGCCATGCATAGATATCGGGATTCCTGCTCTGAAGCGAAGCTATATCAACAATCTTATCCTGCGGTATCGGAACACTCAGATCTGCATCCGTTCCGGAATCTGTCTGGACGCCCACCATGTCTCCTTCCGGATATATGGTATCCGTGTTTGCACCGTCATCCACAGTACCTGCGTTATCTTCGCTGCCGTCTGTCATAACCGTCCCGGCGTCATCGCCAAGCATTCCCTTTTTGTCCATATACATAAGGACAGCCAGTGTCACGCATAATAATGTTGCTATGACGACCAATATTATAAGCACGCCCGTGGACATGCCCTCTCTGTTTCGTTTCCTGCTCACCTTAAATCCCCGTTCTCTTAAGGATATTCATCCGTATGACTTCCGTAATTCTGCTATTTAAGTATATCTGATATGTCAAACATTTTATCTAATCTGTCCTCATATCCGTATTCCAATGCCACTCTCTCATGCCCTCTTATCGCTATTTCCCTGCGGATCTCCGGATTTTTAAGATAGAAGGCCGCCTTGGCATACAGGTCTTCTATGCTATCATACATGACCATTTCTTCACCATCTATGAAGTTCTCTGCAAGCTCCGGCTGGTAATTCGACAGAAGGAAACCGCCTGCTCCCATTACATCAAGTGCGCGGAGCGGAATCCCCGAACGTATGCACTTAAGCGTCATATTAAGGTTTATATCACTGCTCTTAAACACCTTGGGCATATCCGAATCATAATCTACCGTTCCCATGTAACGCACTTTATCGAGCAGATCGTTTTTCTCCCTCGAATACAGCGCGACATCGTAATGATTTGACAAAAGCTTCAGTGCAAGCAGCCTGTCCTCGCGTGTTATCTGTGCCGCCATCGCATAAGAGAGGGCTTCACGGCTTATATGGAGTACATTGCTCTCCTCACTTGTTTTGGCCTGCTTAGAATCCTTCATTTCGGGATCCTTTAAAGAATTCGCTTTTATTTCTGCCCGGTTCTCTGCCCTGTATTCCATAGTCTTATCATGGACGACACGGTTGATCTCATCCATCAGGGCATCCGTGAGCACGTCATCAATAAGATAATATCCGTAGATCTTCGACTGCGCCTTCATGACCGCATCAAGAAAACCCTTGTGATGATCATCCATTATCCCCATTATGTTCATCATCTGGGAATCGTAGAGATTCCCTACAAAGCTCACCTGTGCGCCATATTTTTTACTCTCGGCAGCACTTAAGTAAATGCCGTCAAGCCTCTTAACATTAACAGCTAACGGCAGATGATAAACATTATCAAATCCCTTATCCCTGTATCCCTGTACCTGCTCCCTGTCATACATGAACGCATAATTGCAGGGCAGACCGAGTGTCCTCTCTATATCGGGCACATCAAGCGGTGCGTCATACGACCATGAGATGTATTTTACACCGTGCTCATTGCAGCACTCCGAAACCAAAGGAAAAAAGTTCGTGCTGTACACCAGATCGTATTTGCCGTCTTTTAAGTATCCGCCAAACTCATGCACAAACTCATCATCATGATTGACATCCTCAAAACGGTGCTTAACCACGGTGTAAGCGCATCCCTTTTTCTTAAAGGTCTCCAGTATATCGTTATGATTATAGCTTCCCCATTCAAATATCAGAACGTTCATATTTTTTGTTTATGTTTCCGCCTGTCCCGCTCTTGACACAGGCAGTTTCATTAATATCCCGAACCGGTCATATCTCATAGTTTTGTATCATCACAGGCTTGCCGGCATTTCTGAACATGTGTGCCAGATGTCCCGCATCCCCGTAATATGCACTGCAGCCGGCAACCAAAGTATCATAATCCGTTTCACTTTCATTTACAAGTTCGATCGTGCCGTTTGCAGCTGCAGCCGCGTCATTAACCGCTTTCATGTACTTATCATACAAAGACCTGTCATATGTCTTAAGCTTATCCTCTATAAGCCTGCCGTTAAGTACCATGTATCTGAGTGAATCCTTATTATCCGCAAAAATATCAAGAACGTTCTTTATCTTGTCGACAGCCTGCTGCCCCCGCTGCAGTATATCACTGAAATCAGGATAATAAAGAAGTACCTTTTGTGCCTTATCTCCGTCATCGGTTTCATCCGATCGATCCTTACCGGATTTTGAGATCATTTTTCCGATCCCTAGTACAGAATACATCTCATCACTTCCGCAGGTCACTATCTTATTTTCCCACAGATCTCTTTTATCCTCTCCCGCAAAATCACACAGTTTCTCAATATACGTGTTTCTCATGGTATCGGTTCCAAGCACTATCGTATCTGCATTTATGACTCCCGGCATTGTACAGTACCAATTCATATTTATAAATTCGCGTTCATTTTCACGCGTAAAATCATACGTCTCAAACCAGGGGACGTACACAAGATCTTCCGTATATTTA
>ONTX01000158.1 GCA_900320825.1 uncultured Lachnospiraceae bacterium
AATGTTGTAAGGGAGGAGTTCGTAAAATGTTCCGGAAAGCAGTTTGACCCCAAATTTGCCCGGATCATGGTTCAGATAATAGATGAAGATAAAGACTATCAGCTTAGGGAGCAGTAAATGAAAGAAGATAAATCTTCCGAAAAAAATGAATTGTTTGAATCGTCCCACCTTATGATCGTCCTGACTTATACCATATTCTCCGTCATACTTATCGGGGAAACTTTTGTCATGGACTGGCTCAAATGGCCCATATTTATGATCGTAGCAGGAGTCCTCATGTGCTGGTATATTCATTTTTCACAGCTTGGAAACGCCAGACACAGATTATGGCTCTGTTCCATACTCATTATGGCTACGTTCTTTTATTATGGAACATATACTACATCCACTTTTGACCTTGCCGTAGTTATAAGTGTTGTGATGCTCCTTTATACCATGACAGGAATTCATGCGATGATAACTCTCTGTCAGGTTACATATTATGTGACACTTACTTATGAATTCTTTGCCATGTACATGGAAGGATATGAGTTTGACCAGCTCATGATCTCAAGAGGTGTGCTTCATATCGCGGTCGTTACAACAACTGCATGGATTGCCCGTACCATAATCGATAAGTGGAGCGAAGTTCTTGACCGCTCAAGGGATGAGATTGCAATTCTTAATGAATCCGCTGAAAAACTCAGTGACTTTGTGGCAAATGTCTCCCATGAGATCAGGACTCCCATTAATGCCATACTTGGTATCTGTGAGATCAGTCTTGAAAGGGAAAATAATGAATCTGCCCGTGAGAGCCTGACCTCCATCAACGATGCCGGCAAGAGGATAAGTGAAAAGATCGAGGATATTCTGGATTATTCAGAGATCGACAGAAAAGATCTTGCCAACAATTATGAAGATTATATGCTTTCTTCCGTTTTAAACGATCTTGTTACCATGATCGCTCCCTACAGAAAGAAGGAAGTGGAACTAATTATCGACGTTGATGCTTCAATTCCCTATATCCTTAATTCGGATGCGGGAAAAATTAAGAAGATTCTTTTCCATACAGTTGTTAACGGACTTAAATATACCGAAGCCGGCGGTGTATATGTTCATATTTCTGCAATACCCCAGCCTTACGGTGTTAATCTCCGTATTGATGTCAAAGATACCGGAAAGGGTATGGACGATGAACTGATAGAAAAAGTCTACAATGATTTCTATCAGGGTGATTCCGGCCGAAACAGGGAAAATGGCGGACTTGGTCTCGGAATGCAAATAGTTCACGGCTTTGTCAGTGCCCTTGGCGGATTTATGACCATAGAGTCAAAAGTCGGAGAGGGTACAAATATCAGGATCACCATTCCCAACAAGGTTGTTGATAACAGCGAGTGTATGTCCATTAAGGACAGGGAAGAGACAAGCCTTGGTGCTTATCTTCATTTTGAAAAATACGAAAATCCCCATGTCCGTGAATACTACAATTCCATGGTCAAAAATCTCGTTACCGGACTTAAGGTTAAACTTCACAGAGTTGATAATGAAAATTCCCTTCATGAACTTACAGAGAATAAGGCTTTTTCACATTTGTTTGTAGGTCCTGAAGAGTATAACGGATCCGTTGAATTCATAGAGGAACTTGCAAAGACCATCATAGTATCTGTCGTTGCAAATCCCGAGGAACTCAACAGGCCTGCCGATTCCAGGGTAAGGATCCTTCCCAAACCTTTCTATTGTTTCCCTATCATAGGTGTTCTCAATTCCAGACCCGGTGATGAGATCATGGATGAAGGACTTCTTTCTTTCCCCGGTGTTAAGGTGCTTGTTGTTGATGATGAACCCATGAATCTTATAGTTGCAGCCAAGATGTTTGAAAGATATGACATGGTTGTTGAAACTGTTGATTCCGGACAGAAAGCAATAGATTACTGTCATGACCATGACGTTGATATTATTTTCATGGATCATATGATGCCTCAGATGGACGGCGTTGAAGCGATGAAGAGGATCCGTTCGGATGTGGGAAGAGGATTTAATCTTATTCCTATCATTGCGTTTACCGCAAATGCCGTCAGTTCCGCAAGGGAAATGTTCAGAAATGAAGGCTTCGACGGTTTTATTGCCAAGCCGGTTGAAAGGGTTGAGCTTGAACGCGTTCTGAGAAGATCTCTTTCTTCTTATATTGTGATAAGGTCACCTGAAGATGCTGCCAAAAAAGTTATTTCTCAGGCAAACAATAAATTATCCGGTCAAACTGTATCTGCGGAAAATATTGCAGTTTCTTCCGATCCTTTTGCAGATGCGGGTATCAATGTTCAGACCGGACTTAATTATTGTCAGAATGACAGAGCTTTTTATGATGATCTCTTAAAACAGTATGTGAAGGAATCTGTTGATAAAAAAAGTGCCATCGATCTTGCTCTTAAAACAAATGATCTGAAGGCGTATACGATCCAGGTTCACTCTATTAAGAGTACTTCCAAGATGATAGGAGCTTCTTCTTTGTCTGAAAAAGCTAGAAAACTTGAAGAAGCCGCAAAGCAGAGTAACAGAGAATACATTGATGTCAATCATGAAGATATGATGAATAAGTACAATGTTGTCATCGATGCCATTAAAGCGAAAATGGGTTTGGAAGACGTTTTTGATCAGGCTGACGACGATTCCGATATTCTTGAATTTTCACCTGATGGTCAGTCCTAAGGAGGAAGGCGTACATGGATCTTTCCGTTAAATCATTTATATCATACGTATTTCATAACCGTGGGGATATAGAGAACGAAGATCAGATAAACAGATCTATCTTTTATGATCTTCTCCATGAGATGAGGATTATTGTTATCGCGGGTGCCATTACACAGATAGTTCTTGCTTTGGCCACATATTCTTTTCCCGAATATTACGGTGACTATATCAATTATTTCTACTATCTGTATGCAGGTTTGTTTTTCCTTATGATCGTATCCCTCTGCATTATCAGATATGTAAGAAATGATTATGAGAACAGACTGGTAAAACTTTTATGGATCTCACCTTTAATGACTTTGATTATCATTTCCGGTGCTGTGGGTTATTCGGTTCTTGAATCATATGCAAAAGGTTTTCTGACTCCCTGTGTCTTTATGATCGTATATTTGGGAGTGCCTTTGTTCAATTATATGAGGCCCAGGGCATTTATCGGTATATCTTTGATCGTTGATGCACTGATGTTATATTTTTATATCGATAAAGGTGACAGATTTGATAATCCCGGCGTTTCGATCTTTACACTGATGATCTTTATGTTTGTTGCTCTTATTGCAGGTCTTGTAAAGATGTTCCTTCAGTTCTCATACAGAAGTAATTTCATTTCCAATGAGATCCAGAAAAAAGAGATAAGGGACCTTAATACCGCTCAGAACCATTTCTTTTCAAGCATGAGCCATGAGATCAGAACTCCCATAAATACCATTATCGGTCTCAATGAGATGACTCTCAGGGAAAAGGTATCCGATGAAGTGGCCGAAAACTCAGTCAATATAAGGGCTGCGGGAAATATTCTGCTTCACCTTATAAATGATATCCTTGATATGTCCAAGATCTCTTCCGGACAGATGACACTTACCATGTCCACTTATCATCCCGGTGATATGCTTTCCGATATTGTCGGTATGATGTGGATCAGATGTAAGGAAAAGGGACTTGATTTTCATGTTGAGGTTTCACCTGATATTCCTGCTGAACTATATGGTGATGAGGTCAGGATAAAGCAGATCCTTATCAACCTTTTAAATAATGCAATTAAGTATACCCAGAAAGGATCCGTAACCCTTTCTATCCAGTGCAGGGAGATCAAGGACGGTAATGCTCTCATTGAGTACTATGTTACCGATACCGGTATGGGTATCAAAAAGGAAAATATCCCTTATCTTTTTGATTCATTCAGACGTGTTGATGAAGATAAGAATAAATATATCGAAGGAACCGGTCTGGGTCTATCCATAGTAAAGCAGCTTACAGAGCTGATGGAAGGAAGTGTCTCTGTTAACAGTGTTTACACCAGCGGATCAACATTTGTTGTATCCATCCCCCAGAAAGTCACCGATACAAAAACCATCGGTAAAGTCAATTTCGAAGAAAAGAGAAAGAGCAATCAGTCCGGAAGTTATAAATGCAGTTTTGAAGCTCCCGAGGCCAAGATACTTGCCGTTGATGACAATGCTTCGAATCTTCTTGTTATCACTAAACTCTTAAGAGACACAAAGGTATTGATCGATACCGCAGACAGCGGAAGACGTGCTCTTGATATGACTCTTCTTAAGAATTATGATCTTATACTTATGGATCATATGATGCCCGAGATGGACGGCATCGAGTGCATGCACAAGATCCGTGAACAGGTGGGAGGTCTTTCAAGGGATGCCAAAGTCATTGCTCTTACCGCAAATGCCGGAAGTGAGGACCGCAAGCTTTATGCCAAGGAAGGTTTTGACGGTTATATCGTAAAACCCATTAATTCCTCGGAACTTGAAAATGAACTGATAAGGCTGCTTCCCCAGAATCTTGTTACCATTCTTGGAACTGAGGATGATATCGTTGAACAGAGTATTCAGTGGATGGAGGGTAATACCCGTAAGAAATCCATTATTATCACTACCGAATCCTGTGCGGATATCCCTACGGTTCTCAAGGAAAGATACAATATACTTACAATACCTCATAAGGTCGAGACTGAGAACGGTATTTTTGCGGACAGTGAAGAGGTTGATTCCGACGGACTTCTTGAATATATCAATTCTGACGGAAAAGTTATCACTCATGAACCCACTGTTGAAGAACACGAAGAATTCTTTGCAAAGGCCCTTCTTTCCGCAAGTAACGTTATCCATATTTCCATATCTTCAAAGATTGCCCACAGCGGTTATGAAAATGCGATTACCGCTGCCAGATCTTTTGACAATGTTACGGTCTTTGATACCAGTCATCTTTCAAGCGGACAGGGTATTGTTGCCATAGAGGCAAGTATCCTTGCATCGGAAGGATTGTCTGTGGGAGAGATCATAAAAAGACTTTCTTCCTTCAGGAGTAATGTAAGGACAAGCTTTATTGTGGACAGCCTTGATTTTCTTGCAAAGTCCGGTCAGATCAGCAAGAAGGTTGCGGCAGTGGGAGATGCTCTTATGTTCCATCCCGTAATCGATATGATCGGCGGTAAGATGATAACCAACAGGTTTTATTTCGGAACAAGGCATCATGCATGGGGAAGGTATATTTCTTCCACACTTAGCAATGTGTCCGATATAGATAAAAAGAACGTGTTTATTACTTACGTGGGACTGACCAGGAAAGAACTTGATTATATTGCGGAAATAGTGGAAAAGAGAGTTCATTTTGAAAACATCTATTTTACTAAGGCTGCACCTTCAATATCCGTTAACTGTGGTCCCGGTACTTTTGGCGTGCTCTTTTCCGTAAAGAATTGATATTAACGGTTTTGGTTAGTATAATTATGTGGTTTAGATAAAACAAAGGTTGGTGAATAGTTTTGAGTCAGTTAAGAGAAGGCTTTAAAAACAAAAAAAGGATAGTAGTAAAGATAGGATCTTCTTCCATTAATCATCCCGAAAGCGGCGGAATGGATTTTTCACGTATCGAGCTTCTTGTAAGACAGCTTGCTGATATTCATAACTCGGGCAAGGATGTCATTTTAGTATCTTCCGGAGCCATCGCTGCAGGAAAATATGCTATCGGATACGGAAGGGACAGATCCATAACACATGAACTTACCATCCCCCAGAAGCAGGCATGTGCCGCTATCGGTCAGGGAAGACTGATGAATATATACGAGAAGTTTTTTACCGAGTATAACCAGCTTCCCGCTCAGGTGCTCATGACCAAGGATACGGTACTGAATGATACCAACAGGATGAATGCCGCCAATACTTTTAAGGCACTTCTTGATATGAAGGTTATTCCCATTGTTAACGAAAACGATACCATTGCAACTCACGAGATCGAGATTGGGGATAATGATTCATTATCCGCAATGGTCACTTCAATGGTTGGTGCAGATCTTCTTATACTTCTTTCCGATATTGAAGGTCTTTATACGGATGATCCCAACACCAATCCTGATGCGAAGTTTATCCCTGAAGTTTCAAAACTTACCGATGAACATTTTTCCATGAGTAAGGATACAACAGGTTCGGGAATGGGAACGGGCGGTATGAGCACAAAACTTAATGCCGCATATATTGCAACAAAATCCGGTGCTGATATGGTCATCTGTTCAAGCAGGGATCTTACCGTGCTTTCTAAGATCATTGCCGGTGAAGAGATCGGAACCGCTTTTGCTTCCGATAAAGATACGGATTTTGATCTTGTTAATTTTATATCCCAGTGATAGGGGATTCTGATATGGCTGAAAAAAATATACCCGAAAAATCAAAAAAAGAAATAAGGACTGAGATCCTGGCAAAGCGTGATGCACTCACAGAAGGCGAAAGAAGAGCATCTTCCGATGCTGTTTTCGAGAAGATGATAAAGGAGCCTTTGTTTATTAAGGCAAAGCGTATACTTGGCTTTATGCCAAACGGAAGTGAGATTGATATCAAGAAGATTCTTGAGTATGCCCTTTCCGAAGGTAAGGAAGTGTATGTGCCAAGGATCATTTCTACCGGATTCCATAAAGAGATGGAATTCAGGAAGATTGCAGATGTGGATCCCGTACATTTTTCCTTCGGAAAATTCAAGATACTTGAGCCAACCGAGGATTGTGAACTGTATGAATATAATGAAGCGGATGCTATGATGCTTCCGGGAAGAGATCTTATGATAATGCCCGGTGTTGCATTTGATTCATATAACAGGAGAGTCGGATACGGAGGCGGATATTATGACCGTTTTCTTGAAGATAAACTGACTCTCAGGATCCATTCCATAGCTGTTGCATTTTCTCTTCAGATGCTTGATTATGAAATCCCTGAAGATGAAGGAGATGCAAGACCCTTTAAGGTGATCTTTTCATAATACGGAGATTAATATGACCGATCTTAAGACATTAGGTGAAAATGCCGTAAGGGCAAAGTATAAAGCAGCACTTCTTTCAACGGATAAGAAAAATACTGTTCTTGAAAAGTGTGCATCCTGCCTTATTGATAATTCTGAAAGTATAATCGCTGCAAATAAACTGGATCTTGAAAATGCGGTAAAAAACGGTATGAGCCAGGCTATGCAGGACAGGCTTATGCTGAACGAAAGCAGGATAAATGATATTGCAGAGGGGCTTAGGCAGGTAGCTTCCCTTCCCGATCCCGTTGGAGAAGTTCTTGACAGTTTTGACAGGCCCAACGGAATGCAGATTGAAAAAGTCAGAGTTCCCATGGGTGTTATCGGCATCATATATGAATCCAGACCCAATGTTACTCCCGATGCATTCGGACTTACTTTCAAAGCCGGCAGTGCATGCATACTGAAGGGCGGCAGTGACTGTATCGAGTCAAATAAAGCAATTGTCAGAGTGCTCAGGAGCGTTCTGTCATCTGAGGGTCTTGATGAAGATATACTCCAGCTTATTGAAGATACAGACAGGGCTGTTACCAAGCAGTTCATGCAGATGAAGGAATATGTGGATGTCCTCATTCCCCGCGGAGGAGCAGGACTCATAAGAGCTGTTGTGGAAAATTCAAATATTCCGGTTATCGAAACAGGTACCGGTAATTGCCATATCTACATAGATAAGGATGCAGATCCCGATATGGCTGTAAATATCGTGTTTAATGCCAAGACTCAGAGGATTTCCGTTTGTAATTCCTGTGAGAGTCTCGTTATCCATTCGGCAGTTAAGGATACCATTTTGCCGAAGATCTATGAGAAGCTCTCCGAGAAAAATGTTGAGATGAGATGTGATGAGAGAGCACTTGATGTTCTTTCCGGAAAAGCTGTATCTGCTTCTGAGGAAGATTACGGAAAAGAGTTCCTTGATTATATCCTTTCCGTAAAGACAGTTGACAGTATTGATGAAGCAATAGCTCATATCAATAAATATTCCACACATCATTCGGAAAGCATTATTACTGAGAATAAGGAAGCTGCAGACAGATTCCTGAATGAAGTTGATGCTGCATGTGTATACGTAAATGTTTCCACAAGGTTTACCGACGGTTTTGAATTCGGATTCGGAGCTGAGATAGGTATATCAACACAGAAACTTCATGCAAGAGGTCCCATGGGCCTGAAAGAGATCACATCATATAAATACAGGATAAGAGGAAACGGCCAGGTAAGAGGCTGATCCGGTATCCTTTAAGGAAAGGTTTTTTGATATGGAAAAGATAAGAACAAGATATGCACCTTCACCTACCGGAAGAATGCATGTGGGAAATTTAAGAAGTGCTCTCTATGAGTTCCTCATAGCAAAACATGCCGGCGGAGATTTTATGCTCAGGATTGAGGATACCGATCAGGAAAGGTATGTAGAAGGTGCTGTTGATATCATTTATAAGACCATGGATGAGACCGGTCTTGTAGCTGATGAGGGCCCTCATAAAGACGGAGGGTATGGCCCTTATGTCCAGTCTGA
>ONTX01000426.1 GCA_900320825.1 uncultured Lachnospiraceae bacterium
TCTATGTGCGTGGATAAGACATAGGAATGACTTCCTTTTAGGATCCTGTCGGCAAGTTCTTTTCCAATTTCATGAGCCTCTTCCTGGGAGACTTCTCCGGGGGCAAATGACTGTATAAGATGGTATGCAAGATTCTTGTCGGAACTTCCGGTTTTAGATAGGGCGAATTTGAAATCATCTGCAGCTGACTGAGGGGATGTTGCAAAGGAATAAACGAGCAGGAGATCGTCGGTTTTTTCTTTGTTGCAGATATAATTTACTGCTCCCTGTACGGTTGCTCTGATAGCATGGATTTTTGTAATTGCCATACCTTTTCCATCTCCTTTTGAATTTCGTCTATGTCTGTCTGATATATGCTCCTTGTCTCATTAATTCTCTTTGCGATCTGGTTGATGTTTGTGCCGATCTTTCCAAGCTGGTAATTGTATTTTCTGAGGTATTTGTAATCGACATTGTAGACGATGCCTTCGACGATAAATTGTCTTAAATAGTCTGAGATATTTCTGTGTTCGGAGAGCCTAACCTTCTCTTGCAGGATCCATAATTCTTTATCGCTTAGGCGCAGATATATAACATTTTTTCTTGTTCTGTTTGCCATATATTTCTCCATTTCTGATAGTAGAAAAACTGATCATAAGGGATCAAAAGCCGGGGGCCAGGGGATACTCCCCTGATCTCAAAACTCATCAGTTTCCGAACCGGAAATTTGGATGAGTTTTTTCGCGTGTGGCTTGCCACAGGCAGTGCTTGCTATTACCCGCACAGATGCTTTCGCATCGTGCGAATGGTGGAAAAGGGCAAACAAAAAACTGCCCTTCGCCCTTTCCGGCTAAAGTAGCAGTTTTTGTGAATGTGTATTGTGTAAAACCTTGTACGAGAGGGATTGTAGCAGATAATCGTGCCCGGAGCAAGAGTGCGGTTTATAGGACTGTGCTTTTGTTAGCCTTAAAGTGAGGGGCGGAGAATGACTGATTCTGCTTAAGGGTAAAGCAGGAGGTGGTCAGATGCCTCATGTAAAGATCCGCTCACCAAGTATAGATTTTTCAAGCGTCAGGCTCACATATGGGTCTGGCGCTTTTTGATTTCAGTATTACCCATATGGGTAGTAAATGGGACAAAAATAAAAATTTTTTCATTTTTTTTCGATTTTTTGATAAGATTTCGCCTTTTGAAATTGATGTATATATTCGACAGGGGAAAGCAGGACTTGTCTGGGAAAGGCAGACAATGTGAAAAAAGGTAAGTCCTGGTTTTGGATTTTAGCAGACGGGCGCAAATTTACCGCTGAACAAGTAGAGCATAAATTCGATGAACTGATCAAAACAATGATCAAACGAAAAGCTCTGAATGCAGTGCAGCATGAAATAAATGAGAGAAAGAAATTCCCCGTCTGTCCCGGTGATGTATTCGATGGAATCGGAGCCGTCGATGCTGACTATGACATCGAGAAAAGTGAAGTCAGATTAAGCAATACCTTCTTGTATCTGGGAAACGATTATCTGGCGGATGCGCTGGAAAAACTAGAGCCGCGTGAGAAGGAATATGTTGAGCTTTCTTTTCTGCGAGGATGGAATGCTGAAGAGATAGCAAATCATTTCCACGTGACAACTGAATACATATATGTGCTTAGAAACAGAATTCTCAGAAAGCTAAGAAGGTGGATGGAAGATGAAGACGGAAAAACGAAACTATGATGAATACGATTACGTAAGCGCCGAAGTGATAAGAAGAGCAGCTCTTAATGATGATCTGAAGGCTTTTGAGATTATCTTCAGGAAGTATGAAAAGAAGATCAATGAAGCAGTAAGGAATGCTCTTCGGAAAAGTAAACTGTCGTATGATCAGACACTGTTTAATGACATCAAGAATACGGTCTGTCTGGATCTCAGGGAAGAGGTCAGGAACTTCAGACCAAGGTAAGTAAAGTTTACAGACAGTTTTGCTCTTTCCTGTCGTAAATTGATGATCCGGTTTTGTACGTCTAATAAAGTGCGTTACTAGTGGGTTATGTAGCAGTTTCCTGTGAAGTAATGTGCTTTACGGACGGATAAGATCCGTGCGGTTTTGAAAGCCCGTGTTGGGCATCGTTCCTTGATAAGTTCATAGCAGCTTTGCATAACATAGGGAGTGCCGAGCCACTGACCTGATACGCGGTGATCGGGATTGTTTACATATGGAGAAAACGGATCCATCTGCAATTCCTGGAGCGAAGGATATCTTGTCAAAATATGGTTGGGGAACCATAAGGCTTTGACAGTGCTCTTTATAATGATACTTCCCGATCTGGAGATGGGGCTTATAAGCTGGTGAAACGCCAATGCGGTATTAACCTGATACCGGTGCAAATTGCA
>ONTX01000072.1 GCA_900320825.1 uncultured Lachnospiraceae bacterium
CCGCCGTCCTTGCCGCTTATTCCAGCTGCGCATACGCCCAGTTCCTGGACCATGCTGACCAGCTTTTTATTGACTCTTCCAAGGACCATCTCGGCAATCTCCATGGTCTCTTCGTCGGTAACTCTGAGTCCGTTAACAAACTCAGGCTCTTTTCCGACCTTGGCAACCCATTTGCTTATGTCCTTACCTCCGCCGTGAACCACGATGGGCTTGAATCCTACGAGCTTTAAGAGTGTGACGTCCTTGATAACATTCTTCTGAAGCTCGGGTGAAGCCATTGCGCTTCCGCCGTATTTAACGACTATGATCTTGCGGTTGAACCTCTGGATATATGCAAGGGCCTCGATGAGCACCTCGGCTTTTTTCATTGCAAGATCCATATCTTTGTTTTCAGACATAGCAAAATACCTCTTTCTTAAGCCGCCCTGCGGCATTTTTATATCGTTTCAAAAGACCGGTTTACGCTTTCTGTCAGCTTCTGTAATCGGCATTTATTTTAACATAATCGTAGGTAAGGTCGCATCCCCAGGCAGTAGCCTCTTTACTTCCTTCGTGCATGTCGACGAAGATGGTGACTTCCTCCTGCTCCATGATCTTTTTTGCAAGATCTTCGTCGAATGTAAGGGGCACGCCCATCTTAAAGACCTGAAGCCTTCCGACGCTGCTTTCAAAGAATAATTCTACATCATTTTGATCGAAAACGGAGCCTGAATAACCCATGGCACAAAGGAATCTTCCGAAGTTCGCATCGCATCCGTAGATGGCTGCCTTGGAAAGGTTTGAACCTACGATGGCCCTTGAAAGGATCCTTGCGTCTTCTTTTGTTTTTGCGTTTACAACCTTTGCCTCGAAGAGTTTGGTCGCACCCTCACCGTCGCCGGCCATACGGCGTGCAAGGTATCTGCAGACTTCAAATAGAGCCTCGTAAAATGTATCATAGTCCGCATTTTTCTCTGTGATCTCGGGATTTTCCGCAAGTCCGTCAGCCATGATAAGGAGGGTGTCGTTTGTGGATGTGTCGCCGTCTACGGTGATCATGTTGAAGGTATCTAAAATAACATCTGAAAGTGCCTCCTGAAGAAGATTTTTATCTATCAGAAGGTCGGTGGTAATAAAGCCCAGCATGGTGCACATATTGGGATGGATCATTCCCGAGCCCTTGCTCATTCCGCCAAGAGTAACTTCTTTTCCGCCGATCTCAAATGTAACTGCGATCTCTTTGTTTATGGTATCTGTGGTCATGATGGCCTTGGAAGCTTCGGTTCCTGCCTGAGCAGAGTCTGAAAGTTTTCCTGCCATATCCTTAACACCTGCACTCATCTTATCAACGGGAAGCTGCATTCCGATGACACCGGTGGATGCAACAGCTATGGTATCTGCAGGAATGTCCATCGCCTCAGTGAGGGCTCCCGCTGTTTTCCTGCAGGCTTCAAATCCCTCTTCGCCCGTACATGCATTCGCGATACCGGAGTTAACTATCACTGCCTGCATGGGTCTTCCGGACTTAACTATATCCATATCCCACTGAACGCATGCAGCCTTGACGATGTTGCTGGTAAAGGTACCCGCGCACCTGCAGGGCACATCGGATACTATCATCGCCATGTCTGTCCTTCCCTGATATTTTATTCCCGCAGCGGTGGATGCTGCCTTAAAACCCTTGGGAGATGTAACTCCGCCCTCGATCTTTTTCATATCTGTTCCTCCGAATATGCCGGTTCTTCGGTTCTTCCGGTCATTTATTGAATGCGGTTATGTTGTCGTCATTAAGTACAAAGTCGTAGTAGTTAAGGTCCTCTCTTTTGGTCCAGCCTATCTCGTTCCAGAAGGCATTTCCCACATCATTTTTCGTAAAGGCGATAAGGCTTACCTTGTTGATCTTTTCTTCCTTGAGAGCCTTCATGCAGAAAACTACCATTTCCTTGCCTATGCCGTGGCGTCTGTAATCTTCTCTTACGCACACATGATAAAGGCAGCCTCTTCTTCCGTCGTGACCGCAGAGGATCCCTCCGATGATCTCGCCCTTCTCATTTACCGCAACGGGTGAAAGACCGGGATTTCTTGCAAGGAAGATCTCAATGCCTTCCTTCGAGTCATCTATGCTCCTGATGCCGAAGCCGTGAATGGTCATCCACAGAGCCTTCAGGCCGTCGTAGTCTTCTATTGTCATTTTTCTGATGGTGTACATACTCAAAGATCCAATCCTTTAGCTTCGTCTGCGCCCATTACTATGTTCATGCACTGTACGGCTGCTCCGGATGCACCTTTTCCAAGGTTGTCAAAGCGGCTTGCAACAACGATCCTCTCCTCATTACCCGTAACGAAGATCTCCATTCCGTCCCAGCCTGCGCATGCGTCTGTAAAAAGTGCTCCTCCCGCTTCTGCGTCCGCACCCAGGGGCATGACTTTGATGAACTTTTCCCCCGCATAATGCTTTGATAAAGCTTCGTGAAGAGTTTCGGGAGTCTGCTTTCCCGTAAGCAGATCCGCAAAAAGAGGAACCTGGACCATCATTCCGCTGTGATAGTTTGTGGTAAAGGGAAGGAATAAAGGCTCGCGGTCAATGCCTGTTACAGCCTTCATTTCTTTTAAATGCTTGTGAGTCTGACCCCATACATACATACGGGCTGAGTCGAATTTTTTATCGCGGCCTTCTTCTTCGTAGGATGCGATAAGCTTCTTGCCGCCTCCGCTGTAGCCTGATGCCGCAAATACGGAAACGGGATAATCCTTGGGAAGAATGCCCGCGGAAACCAGAGGATAAACAAGTGAAATAAATCCGCTGGCGTAACATCCCGGAACCGCTATGCGCTTTCCGTTTTTAATGGCATCCCTGTGAGCAGGTGAAAGCTCGGGAAAACCGTATGCCCAGCCGGGAAGTGTCCTGTGTGCCGTGGATGCGTCTATTATGACGGTATTATCATTTTCAACATATGATACCGCTTCCCTTGCCGCATCATCAGGAAGGCAAAGGAATGTGATATCCGATTCGTTTATGAATTTTTTTATCTCATCGGGATCTTTCCTTTTATCAGAGTCTATCTTAAGAAGCTCGATGTCATCCCTGCCCGAAAGACGCTCGTCAATTCGCAGTCCCGTGGTACCTTCGCTGCCATCTATAAATACCTTTTTCATAAGAAAAATCTCCTTAGCGCATAATCTTATAAATTATAGTCTATTTTGGCTTTAAAATCACTATAAAGGGTGGCGCTTTTTTGTATTTTAATCACTTGATCCTGTTTTGTCTACAAAAAATTTATTTTTATGCATTTATGCATTTGTTTTATGTATATTTATACAATTCTAAATGAATATTCGGGGAGAAAAATTAATTTTTATAAATTTTTTGCTCAAAAGCATTGATTTTAAAATTACGGTGTTGTATATTCGCAAATGTGGGTTTTTAAAAACATTTCCAAAAGGAGAAAAATATCATGAAAGAAAAGGTAATACTTGCTTACTCCGGCGGACTTGACACTACCGCCATCATCCCCTGGCTCAAGGAGAATTTTGACTA
>ONTX01000139.1 GCA_900320825.1 uncultured Lachnospiraceae bacterium
CACATATTCTTCCTTGCAGATGAGGAAAAGGAAGTTTACAGATGTAAGTACTGTGAGGAAAAATATTCCCAGAAGGATAAGTTCTGATAATAGTCCCATGCGGGACCTGACAGGCAATTATACAGTGCTTCGAAAAGCACCTATTTAAAGGTGCTTTTTCATATTATTTCTTCAAAAAACGGGGTTTTTGTGATATATTTAACTATGTATAGATATGCGATAAAAAGGCAGAAAGGAGAAAGATATGGGCTTTTTAAAAAAGCTTGGAGTAGGACTTGTAGCCGTGCTTGCGGCTGTATGTCTATTTGTCTTTCTCTGCGCCGTAAACCCCGATCTTACTCAGAGTATCAGCAGTATCTTATACGGTGAGGATGGCAGCAGCGGTCTTATAGGCGGCAAAGTATCCCGTGATACTTCCGCAGCTGCTTTGCCTGCAGGCGTATCTCCGACGGCAACCATTCCGGGTCAGACTTCAGGCGGTACAGCCATTGCTGATCTTGTACCCTACACACCTTATAACGGCACCATCACAACAATCCCTGAGAACGTATCCGGGAGAACCGGTTTTGTTCCGGTTACAGGTGTTCAGGAACAGCTTTCCGATGCCCAGGCCAAGGAAGCTGCCAAGACCGTTGAAAAGGGATCCACAGGTTCTGATCTTGAATTTGATCCGACTTTTTATCCCTACTATTCCATGCTGGATGAAAAGACCCAGTCTCTTTACAGGCAGATATATGCAAACGCCTGCGATGTGGTAAGTTCCTTTGCTCCCTGCGTTGAAGTGAAGACCGATCAGGTTCAGAACGCTTTTGAAGCTGTTTTTGCGGATCACCCGGAACTCTTTTACGTACAGACCGCCTATACCGAGAAATACACTAAGGACGGTAAGGTTGTTGAGATAGATATGGCATATTACACCATTGCCAATGATCTTGAAACCGCCAGGCAGCAGTTTGAAGCCGCTGCCCAGAGCATTGAAGAAAGCGCAAGGCAGTACCCTGATGATTATTCCAGGGAAAAATTTGTTCACGATGCCCTTATTGAAAAAGTTGTTTATGATACCGCAGCTTCCCTTGATCAGAGTGCGTACGGTGCTCTTGTTAACGGAAGATGCGTATGTGCAGGATATTCCCGTGGTTTCCAGTATGTGATGCAAAAGCTGGGAATCCCCACATATTATGTGACCGGATCTTCAGGCGAAGATCATGCATGGAACATAGTGGGACTCGGTGACGGTTTTTACAATGTTGATGTTACCTGGGATGATGCGGAACCTGCATCATATGATTATTTTAACAAGACTGACGGTGATTATGCCGGAACTCACGTAAGAAAGAGCCTTTCCGTTTATCTCCCCGCATGTACCGGAACGCAGTACAGGAATCTTGAAAGCGGTGCACCTGTACAGGGCGAGGGAGAGGAGACTCAGACTGCTGATGCACCCGCAGGCTCCTCAGATTTCTATGACCCTTATTTTGACCCTTATATCAACAACGATCCGGGGCAGCCTTTAAGCTATGACAAAGAACATCCCGTTAAGACCGAGGATGACAAGAATAAAAACAATAATCAGTATTCCTCAAACGCCGCTCAGCAGCTTGAGGCCCTTGGCCTAAAGGAAAGCGATGCACTGAAAAATCTTCAGGATTATTACGCCGACTGCAAGAAGCAGCTTGTTTCCTGCGGTAAGGGTGATCATACTTTTTATAACCTTGTTCCCGATACTCTTTTTAAGACCATTGAAAGTGAGTACGGAACGGGCAAGTACAGGACCGGTTATCTCGACAGTGCACTTAAGACTATCGGTGCCGAGAATTGCAATATTGTCATACAGGCCGAACGTGTCGGAGGAGGTTACTACCGTATCTGGCATAACGTGTATGTATGGTAGAACATAAAACAGGAGATTCGTGATGGAAGTTTTTACTTTGTTCAATATAGGTATCGACAGTTTTGCGCTGCTGATGCTGGCTATTCTTTTATATACCTGCTTTGTGAGTTTCGATAATACTCAGGACATCAGGTATCTGAGAAACAGCATTGCGGTGGTCATGCTGATCCTGTTTTCAGACCTGTCGAACTGGCTGCTTATTGGGAAAAGAGGATCTTTGGCCCATTTTCTGCTTTACATCACAACAATGCTTTACTATTTTTCCCAGGTCTATTCAGCTATTGCTTGGAGGGACTACGTCTGGTACAGAGTCGAGAGGAAGGTAAAGAGTAAAGATAATATATGGCTGACCATAGTTCTTCCTGTGGGTGCAATACTTGTTGTTCTATTAACGAATCCTCTTACCGGTTATACTTTTACCATCACCGAGAATAACGAATATATCAGAGGACCCTTAAGTCCTGTCATAGCCATCATAGTATTTTTGTACATGCTTGCCACCAGCATATGGATACTGTACAAGAGAAAAACAGAGATGCTTGCAAGCACCAGAAGAGAGTATCTGATCCTGGCGGGTTTCATACTTCCTCCGGGGATCGGTGCTGCAATACAGATGAATAATTACGGAATCTCTCTTATCTGGCCCTGCTGTGCACTGAGTCTTTTGAACCTGTTCCTCAACAGATCCCACGATGAGATCTCAATCGATGCCCTTACAGGTCTTAACAACAGAGGAAGTCTCGATAAGTTCCTGCTTGAGCATGTCAATCCCGAATCCAATGACAGACTTACTCTTATGATCATGGACGTGGATAAGTTCAAGCTTATCAATGATGATCTCGGACATGATATGGGTGATGTTGCCCTTAGAGAGATATCTGAGGTTATCAGGCAGACATTCGGAAGAGACGACAACTTTATAGCAAGATTCGGAGGAGATGAATTCATAGTTGTCATATCACAGGTTAATGACCCCAGAATGATCGACAATTATGTGAAGAGTCTCAGAGCCAATCTTGAAAGCTTTAACGCTACGGGTACATTTCCCATGAAACTGAGTATAAGTCTTGGTATCGCCTATTATCCCAAGGAAGGCATACGTACTCCCGAGGATCTTCTCAAATCGGCCGATGAGCATATGTACGAAGAAAAACAGCGTCATCACGCCGAGATGGGATATAAGAGATCATAAGTATTTCAGGAAGGTTATTTATGAATTCAATAAAGTTTGACTGGTCTTCCAGTTATGAAACAGGTATTCAGGAAATTGACGATCAGCATAAGCAGCTTTTTGCCATCGGAAGAAACATGGAGCAGATGGCGATAAAGGGAGGGGATAACGTAACTGACAAGGAGATACTTGACCTTGTCATGAGTCTTCGTGATTTCACGGGCTTCCATTTTTACAGCGAAGAAAAGCTTATGGATGATATCCGTTATGAGAATTCTCCCCAGCACAAGAAGCACCATGCTCAGATGCTTTATTTTGTCAGTAACTATGACATCAAGAAGTTCAGGAAAAATTTTGATGCCACGGTTCAGGAGATCATGGATATCATCAAGGATCAGATCCTGCATCATATCCTTGGCGAGGACATGGAGTTTGCCAAGGCATACAAGACATATCAGAAAATGCACAAGGTTCTTGATGACAAGATTAAGGCAGACAGATTGGAAAACGAAGATCTGTACGGATATCTCATCAAGGAGTTTGACTGTTCCATTGCTTATCTTATGAGGGATCAGCGTCAGACGGGACACTGTGTTGTTGTGAATAAAGAAAAGCACGCCAAGTACCTTTCCATGACAGCTCTTGAAAGAGACAGTTTCCATGCGGATATGATCAGGGTCGCAAAGGCTGTTAAGAAAGTATTTAACCCGGATGCCATCGATTATATGTTCCTTGAGGACATCGATGATCATCTGCTTTATCACATAATTCCGAAATATAACGAAACGGAATTTTTTGGCAAGATCCCTTCATGGACAAGCGAAGGCAATCTTGAAGAAGAAATGTATGAGGATATGATCGGCAAGATACGTGCCGAAATAAAATGATCGGAGAATTTTAAAATGAGTGAAAATGCTGAAACTGTGCAGGCTCAGACAGAACCTGAAAAAAAGAAGGTAATGCTTTCCGGCATACAGCCCAGCGGAGACCTGCATCTGGGAAACTATCTCGGTGCCATAGTCAACTGGGGTGCAAGAAGTGAAGAGTTTGACTGTTTTTATTTTATGGCTGATCTTCACACCATAACAGTAAGACAGGAGCCTGCAAAATTGAGACAGAGAACTCTTGAGCAGCTTGCTCTTTATATTGCATGCGGACTTGATCCCGAGAAGAATACTCTTTTCATTCAGTCCCAGGTTCCCGCACATGCGCAGCTGGGATGGGTGCTTGAGTGCTATACCCAGTTCGGTGAACTCAGTCGTATGACCCAGTTCAAAGATAAGTCGGAAAAGCATAAAGATAATATTAATGCCGGACTTTTTGCATATCCTTCACTTATGGCAGCTGACATTCTTCTTTACAGACCGGATTACGTTCCAGTAGGTGAAGACCAAAAGCAGCATGTGGAACTTACAAGAAATGTTGCCGAGAGGTTTAATTCCATCTATGGCGATGTTTTCAAGATTCCCGAGCCATATATCGCAAAGACCGGTGCAAGGATCTACGGACTTACTACTCCCGAATCCAAGATGAGTAAATCCATTCCCGAAGGATGCGTATTCCTCATGGATGATCCCGATACCATAGCACGTAAGTTTAAGAGAGCTGTTACCGATTCTGATACCGAAAAGTGCGTAAGGTTTGACAGGGAGAATAAACCCGGTGTATCGAATCTCATGAATATCTACAGTACCCTTACGGGTAAGTCTTTCGAAGATATTGAAAAGGAATTTGACGGTAAAGGCTATGGCGTATTTAAGCCTGCTGTCGGTGAGTGCGTGATCGATACCTTAAGACCCATCAGGGAAGAGGCTTCAAGGATAATGAAGGATAAGGCTTATCTTGAATCCGTATATAAAAACGGTGCCGAGAGAGCATCCAGGGTTGCAAACAAGACCCTTGCCAAAGTTTATAAGAAAGTAGGATTTGTAGCACTGTAATGATCCGCATGTTTTTTAGAAAAATCAAAGAAAAGGGTCTGATAACAGTTATCAGGATCTGCTGGAGCAAGGTAATTATCTTTTTTACCATTCTCTTCAGGGGTGAGGGCGTAGCAGCAGCGATAGATGAAGTAAGAAGATCTCTAAGGAACTTTAGTTACCCTAAGTGGATAAGGGATGTGGAATCCCAGATTCCCCACGAGGACGGTCTTTCTTACAGGCCTCTTATATCCATTATCATTCCCGTTTACAATATCGAGGATAAGTATTTAAGGCCCTGTCTTGATTCCTGTCTTAACCAGACTTACGAAAAAATCGAGATATGCCTGGCCGACGACAATTCACCCGATCCCGGGGTAAGAAAGACTCTTTCGGAGTACGAAGAAAAGTACGAAAACGTTCATGTTGAGTACAGAAAAGAAAACGGAAGGATATCCGAAAATTCAAACTCTGCCCTTTCTCTTGCAAAGGGAGAATTTATAGCACTTGTTGATGACGATGATACTCTGGAGCCGTATTCCATACTTGAGATGGTAAGGTATTTAAACGAGCATCCCGATACGGATTTTCTGTATTCCGATGAGGACATGCTTTCAGAGGACGGAAAAAAGCGTCATGATCCCAGGTTTAAGCCTGACTGGTCTCCGGATTCCTTCATGTCCATCATGTATACCTGCCACCTTTGCATGCTCAGGAGAAGTCTCGTTCTTGAGGTTGGCGGATTTGATAAAAGATATGACGGTGCCCAGGATTATGATCTCATTATGAAGATCACCGAGCGTACGGACAAGGTGGGACATGTCCCCCAGATCCTTTATCACTGGAGGGAGATCGAAGGTTCTACCGCCAAGGATATGTCTGCAAAGACATACCTCAATAAGGCTACCGAAGATCTGAAAAAAGCAGCTCTCGAAAGAAGAGGTCTTAAGGCTGATATTGTATGGTGTGACAGAAAAGGAGTCGTACAGTGCTATCCGGTTTATCATACTGAAAGCACGGATCTTGTAAGTATCGTTATCCCCTCCAAGGATAATTACGATGTTCTCAAGAGATGTATTGAAAGTATCTATACAGTGCCTGCCGGAGTTTCCTTTGAAGTCATAGTGGTGGACAACGGATCAAATGATGAAAACAGGGCAAAATACTCCGCGCTTTTGGAAGAGCACGGTGCGTCGTATTTTTATGAGCCTCTTGACTTCAATTTTTCAAGGATGTGTAATATCGGAGCATCCCATGCAAGGGGCAATATCATCCTGTTTTTGAATGATGATATTGAGGTGAAGGGAGATAACTGGCTCTCCGTAATGGCAGGTCATGCAAAACTTCCCCATGTGGGTGCCGTGGGTTGCAAGCTCTATTATCCAGGAGGAAGTTTTATCCAGCACTGCGGTGTTGTAAATACCCAGGCAGGACCCGGACATGCCTTTTACAAGGTGGATGACTCACTTGTTGTTGCATACGGCGGAAGAAATCTGCTGCCTTATAATTTCTCGGTTGTAACCGGTGCGGCTCTCATGGTCGAGACGGCGAAATATAAAGAAGCGGGTCTTTTCGATGAGTCCCTTGCCATAGCATACAATGATGTCGCTCTTTGCTTTTCATTATTGGAAAAAGGCTACAGAAACGTGCTCAGGCCTGATGTCTGCCTTATTCACCATGAGTCAATAAGCAGAGGAGTTGACGAAGAGAGCGCAGAAAAGACAAAGCGAAGGGAAGCGGAGATGGCAAGGCTTTACGAAGTCCACCCGGAAATGAAGGGCGTGGATGCATGCTACAATTCCAATTTCAAACCTGACTGTGCAGACTTTATTTTGGGATAAACCGTTACAAAAGGATGTCTTTTTGGCAGATAAAGGAGGACGATATGGCTCTGAATGACGGATGCAGGAAAATTGAAGAAGCGGTAAACACATATATCTTTCACAAAAATGAAGATAACGAACTGAAACTCAGGGAAGAACTGGTGGGTTTTATCAACCGTAACGACACGGTTCTTACTTCCGTGAGGATCCTAAAAAAAGGAGCTTCTTTTGATGATGTTGTGAATGAGAAAAATGCCGACGGATCAAGACCCATATCCATCAGTCTTGTGGGGGCAAGTGACGGAGCATGGATTCCGGCCTTCACTTCCAGGGAGCAGAAGAATCTGGGTTCCGAACATGAACTTCTTGAGACCGGGATCATATGGCTCCTTGATTATGCCCTTTCCGTAAATGATGTAAAAGGCGTAAGTATCAATCCTTTTGGGGAGCAGATTAATCTTGACAGAAATTCAATAAGAACTCTTCTCCGTGCAGCCAATGTCGAAGCGGGTCTCGGAAACGCCGAATAAAAAGGAAAATGTATGTTTAACGAAGAAAACTACAGGGGACTTGAATATCCCAAACGGGAAGCTACCGACGAACTCATTGATGAGGTAATAGCCCACCTCGATAATGAGCTTGAGATCGGTGCTGTTAAGATGACCGTTGAGATGGACGACAGACAGGAAGAGCATTCCAAGGTCTCCCACAAGTGCTCCAAAGCATACGGAAGGGATGCCACCACCATGATTGCCCAGCTTGATATGATCCACGATATGTACCTTGCCGACATGGAAGAATAAGTTACAGCCTCCGGTTTAAACGGAGGCTTAATTTTTGTTTTTCGGTTATTAGCACTCTTTTTAATTGAGTGCTAATTTTTTCTTGACTTTGAATTTGCGCAGTCCTATTATTATCTTTGTTGAGAAAATCACTGAAAACGTATCCCATACATTTTCAGATATATATGCTGACAGGAGGCGATCTTTTATGAACGAAAAAATGGGAACTCTTTCTATCGATTCCGAAAATATATTCCCCATAATAAAAAAGTGGATGTATTCGGATCACGATATTTTTTACAGGGAACTTGTATCCAACGGCTGTGATGCGGTCACTAAGCTTAAAAAGCTGGATATGATGGGAGAGTATGCTCTTCCGGACGGATTTAAAGGCAGGGTTGATGTATGTGTGGATCCCGCAGCCAAGACCATAACCGTTACCGATAACGGACTTGGAATGACGGCTGATGAGGTTGAGGAATATATCACCAGGATCGCGTTTTCCGGTGCCACCGACTTTATCGAAAAATATAAGGACAAGAGTTCTTCCGACCAGATCATAGGCCATTTCGGACTCGGTTTTTACTCATCATTCATGATCGCGGATGAGGTTCATATCGATACCCTTTCATACAAGGAAGGCGCAGAGCCCGTGCACTGGGAGTGTGACGGCGGAACGTCCTACAGCATGGCCGGCGGAGACAAAAAGGAAGTGGGAACCACAATTACCCTTTTTGTAAATGAGGACTGTCTTGAGTTCTGTAATGAATATAAGGCACGTGAAGTACTCAAGAAGTACTGTGGATTCATGCCCACCGAGATCTATCTTACCAAGAAGGATGATGACTCCACAGAGACCATCGATCTTGAGGATAAGAGAGATGACGATGTGGTTATAGAGGAAATCCATCCCACTGTTGAAAAGAAAGAAGATGGAACCGAGGAAACAAAGGGTAAGGAAAGACTTAAGATCAAAAAGCGTCCCGAGCTGATAAACGATCCTAATCCCCTTTGGACCAGGAATCCTTCCGAGTGCACAAGGGATGATTATCTTGAATTCTACCGCAAGGTATTCCAGGACTATAAGGAGCCTTTGTTCTGGATCCATCTCAATATGGACTATCCCTTCAATCTCAAGGGAATCCTTTACTTCCCCAAGATCAATATGGAGTACGAATCCATTGAGGGGACCATCAAGCTTTATAACAACCAGGTATTTATCGCTGACAATATCAAGGAGGTAATTCCTGATTTCCTGATGCTCCTTAAGGGAGTAATCGACTGTCCGGACCTTCCTCTCAATGTATCAAGAAGTGCTCTTCAGAACGACGGATTTGTAAATAAGATATCCGAGTACATATCCAAGAAGGTTGCAGAAAAACTTTCCGGAATGTGCAAGACCGAGAAGGAAGAGTACGAAAAATACTGGGATGATATCTCACCTTTCATCAAGTACGGATGCTTAAGGGATGATAAGTTCTGCACCAAGATGAATGACTATATCCTGTTCAAGAATCTTGATGATAAATACATGACACTTCCCGAGTGCCTTGAAACTAAGCCCATCGACACCGAAGAGGGTGAGGAAGGCGAAGAT
This sequence comes from uncultured Lachnospiraceae bacterium, assembly GCA_900320825.1. Classification (GTDB taxonomy): domain Bacteria; phylum Bacillota; class Clostridia; order Lachnospirales; family Lachnospiraceae; genus AC2028. Next base: position 9,184 of record ONTX01000139.1, read on the forward strand.
GCGGCAAAAGGAAACGAGTCCGAGGCTGCAAGTGAAGAAGCTGGTGAAAATGCAGATGATACCGCAGAAGAATCAGAAAAGGAAGAATCCAAGGAAAAGATCATCTATTATGTTACCGATGTCCAGCAGCAGAGCCAGTATATCGCAATGTTCAAGGCTGCCAAGACCGATGCGGTCATCCTGACTCATCCCATAGATATGGACTTCATCCAGCAGCTTGAGAGAAAGAACGAAGGCGTTAAGTTCATGCGTATCGATGCGGATCTTACCGATGCCATGAAAACCAAGACAAATAAGAAGACCGAGGAAGAGCTTGGAGAACTTAAGGACAAGATCGAAAAGATCATGAAGAAAGTCCTTAAAAAGGACAAGATCGAGATCAAGGTCGAGAAACTCAAGAATAAGAAGGTTGCATCCATGCTGGTTCTTTCCGAAGAGACCAGGAGAATGCAGGATATGATGAAGAGATATGCCGCATCCGGAATGGGACTGGGGGATTTCGGAAACGAAGGAGAGACTCTTATCCTCAATGCATCCCATCCCCTTGTAAAATATGTTACCGAGCACGAGGATGGTGAAAATACCAGGACCATTTGCGAGCAGCTCTATGATCTTGCAAAGATCCAGCAGGCACCTCTTTCCGCAGAGGATATGGCAACATTTATAGCCCGCAGCAACGATATCCTGATGATCCTTGCAAAGGACTGACGTCAATCTTGCCTCGGGCAGTGGTCCGAACTCTGAATCAGGCATAAATACTGAAAAAGGCAGCTCTTAGGGGCTGTCTTTTTTCGTCTGTAAAGGGGTCCCTTTTTGTTTACTTAATCCCCGAAATTTGCTATAATTTCAATATCTATGTGAATGTGGAGAACTATGTAAATGCGCCGTGTTTTAAACAGGATTTTGCAGGGCAATTACACATCAGAAGACCTTTCTCTTGATTTTTCATGCTCCCGGATAGAATTGGATGTTCCGGCAGGTGAAGAATACGAGGGTTCTTTTCACATATATTCATCCTCGGACATCATTCCCGAGGGAAAGGTTGTTTCATCCGATCTGAGGATGGAGCTTATTTCCGATACCATAACCGGTTCCGATACCGAGATCACATACAGACTTGTCAAAAACTATTGCTCCGAGGGAGATACGGTCAAGGGTGTTTTCTCTGTTATCTCCAATATGGGCGAGTACTA
>ONTX01000430.1 GCA_900320825.1 uncultured Lachnospiraceae bacterium
TCCTCCGAGATCACGGAGCAATTCTTCTTAACGGTCTCAAGTGAAGAAGGATCCTTGAACACCGCCTGAACCTTGAAGATACCCAGCTTCATATCTCCCAGATCCTTGGAAAGAATCACTCCGCCCTTATGAAGAAGACCCACGTATTCGCAGATGTCTTCCAGCTCTCTTAAGTTGTGGCTGGCAATGACGGGAGTAATGCCTGCCTCTTCCATGTCGTTTATGAACAGTCTCTTGACTGCCTGCCTTACAACAGGATCAAGACCGTCAAATGTCTCATCGCAGAGCAGGTATTTGCAGCCGCTGGATATGCCCAGCAGGATGCTCAGCTGTTTTTTCATTCCTTTCGAAAATGTCTGGATCCTTCGCTTTTTATCAAGGGAAAGTGTCTCCATCAGAGACTCAAATCTTTCCATGGAAAATCCGGGATACATGGTCTTATAATACCCGGCCATCTCTGCCGGAGTCCCTCCCGGGAAAAAATACTGGTCATCCGAAAGAAAGAATATCCTGGATTTTGCCGACGGATTCTCATAAACAGGCTCACCGTCAACGATTATCTCGCCGGAATCCGGCTTGCACACTCCGCAAATGCAGCGGAGCAATGTACTTTTTCCTGCTCCGTTTGTTCCCACAAGTCCGAAAACCTGTCCTTCCGGCATGTCAAACGAAACATCCGACAGGGCTTTTATCCCCTCATAGCTTTTACTTACACCTTTTATCTCTATCATTTTTTATTCCTCGTATATTCCTCTTACACATTTAAGAGCTTCGTCCTTGCCAATCCCGGCTGCCATCACGCGCCTTGTGACAGCTTCCAGTTCCGAGAGCATCTCCCTTGTCAGATTCTTTTTCCAGCTTTCCTCTTCGCTGACAAAATTACCCCTGCCGGTCACCGTGGTTATATATCCCTTTTCCTCAAGAGTTGCATATGCCCTTTGAACAGTATTTGGATTAATGGAAAGATCCACGGCCATGTTACGGACACTGGGGAGCTTTTCTCCCGGGCTGAGTATGCCCTGAACTATCAGGTTCATCATCTTCTCCGCCACCTGCTCGTTCAGGGGTCTTTTATCTCTGTAATCAAGTACTATCATAGTTCCTCCGTTCGAAGTGTATTAATCTGTTTAATACACTTGCAGGATAAAAATAACACGGCCCGAAGGCCGTGTCAATATTTTTGTGAAATTGCCTGCTGTGTTTTCGGATCACATCCGGATCATTTATTCCTCAGCTCCGAGAGTTACAAGGAGATCGCAGAATTCCTTTCTGTACTTGTCGTTCTTTGTTCCGCTGTTTGCAAGGATGTATGCGCTGTCAAGAGTGGCACTTCCTTTATAATCGCTTCCTCTGATTATCATTGAAGTTTCAATGATGCCGGCAACGAACCTGAAATCATCGGATGACTTTACCTTGTCATAATCCTTAACATTTTCAACAACATACGACAGTTTGCTGCTTTCGTCCTCATCCGGCTCCTTATATCTTACAGATACGGTACAGATCTCATTTTCGTGGCCTTCTGTAAGCTCGGATTCCTGGTACTTAAGACCGTCACTGCTTTCTTTTGAACCTGCAAGCTCGATCTCGTATGCGATGGTAACCTGCTGGCCTGCGCCAACTTCACCGCCGTCCTTTGTATCGTCGTTAAAATCGGATGCAGACATTACTCTGTTCTCGTAACCGATCTGTCTGTATGAATAAACAACACCGGGGTTGAACTCTGTCTGGAACTTAACATCCTTTGCAACGGTCACGGTTGTCTGCTTAAGCTTGTCTACAAGTACCCTTTCTGCTTCATCAATGGAATCGATGTAATAATAGTTTCCGTTTCCGGCATCTGCGATGGATTCCATATTTGCGTCACTGTAGTTTCCGCTTCCGAATCCGAGAACGGTAAGGAATACTCCTGACTCCTTTTCCTTGGTGATAAGATCCACAAGACCGCCCGTGCTGGTGATACCCAGATTCATATCGCCGTCGGATGCGATGATGACACGGTTGTTTCCGCCTTCTATAAAGTACTCTTCCGCACATTCATATGCTGCTGTGATCCCGCCGGATCCGTTTGTTCCGCCGCCTGCTTCGATCTTGTCGAGAGCTTTACAGATCTTCTTATAATTATTTGATCCTTCAAGAAGGGTTGTGCTGCTGCCGGAATAGGTTACGACGGATACTCTGTCATTTTCTCCAAGTGACTCAGCAAGCATCTTAAAGCTTTCAACGGCAAGGTCAAGCTTGTTCGGGCTGCTCATGGAGCCTGACGAATCAATGAGAAATACGAAGTTATTGCCCTTACTTGTAACCTTTTCTTCGGCATTTGCCTGAAGGGTCATGACAAGAAGCTTGGTATCCTCATTCCAGGGACAGTTTCCGAGTTCATACTGGATACTGAATACATTGGAATCATCATCCACAGAATAGTCAAAATAATTTATTATCTCCTCGGTCCTTATGGATGACTCAACATTTACAAGAGCATCTCCCTCATTTATAAGCCTTCTCAGGTTACAATAGGATCCTGTATCCACATCTGCGGCAAATGTTGAAAGGGGGGCATCAGCCACCTTTACAAAACCGCTTTCTTTGATGGCAAGATACTCTTCGGTGTTAAAATCTTCATATCCTGCTTCCGGATACTCTGCACTGTCCGTATCCTCAGCGTATTCGACTCTCTCCGCCGGCTCATAATAATAATCTGTATCTGCCTGGGTTGCGGCCTCTGTCATGACTGCCGGCGCACCTGCTGTCGTATCGGACGGAGCCATTGCTGCAGTATCTGCAGACTGTCCGCATCCCGCAAAACTGAGAGTTGTCATAAGTGCAAGCATTGATGCAATGATCTTCTTTTTCATGATAATTTCCTCCTCAAGATATGCTGAAAGGTTTTTATTTCCGGGGTTCCGGTTTTTCCCCTTACACACATATTGACGGAGCGGTGTTTACATTCGTCACACCCTCCTGATATTTTTTTGAAAATATTTTCAGACCATCATCCTGTAGATCTCAGCGCATTCATCCTCATTAAGTGTTATGAATCCGGATATGGTACCCTTTCTTCCGTCCCCGTGGCAGAGAACCTCCGCAAGCTTAGGGATATCTTCTTCCTTTGCCCCAAGTTCTTCGAAATTCTTAGGCATTCCGATGGATATAAGGAAGTTTCTGAAAGCTTCGATCCCGGCCTTTGCCGTGACTTCGGGATGTGCAAAATCCATCTGGCAGCCCCATACTCTGACGGCA
>ONTX01000329.1 GCA_900320825.1 uncultured Lachnospiraceae bacterium
AAGTCTTCTGCACAGGTCTTCGTATTCGGATAAAAATGCTTCATGATCATTTTTGATATATTCCGCATCTTTATCACGTCCCGCATATTCATGTTTCCTGGCATGTTCACTGAGATCCGTTGCACCTATCATCGCCATATGGCCTTTAATTGTGTGTGCCTCTCTTCTGTACGACTCATAATCACCTAAAGACGCGTAACGTTTCATCTTACGGACCATATCCTCTGCTTCCGCAGCAATCTTACCAATGATCTCAGATAAAATATCATCCGATGAACAGTGCATTATTGCAGTTTCGTAGTTTATTCCATTTATCCTGCCAAAAGCTTTTTCAAGGGGTGATGCACTCGTTCTGGCCTCAGACTCGGATTCTGTTTTGATCTCTATGATCTTATCTGTAAGATATTCCTTGATGGTTGCTTCAAGCCTTCCTGAATCAATAGGCTTCGTAATATAATCGGAAAATCCCGCATCCATATAGATCTGTCTGCTGCCGGCAAGAGCATTGGCAGTAAGTACCACCGCAGGTGTTTCCCTGTTAAGTGAATCCTCAGATTCGTGAATGACATGAAGAGTCTCGATACCGTCGGGCGAAGGCATCATATGATCAAGAAGAAGCAGATCGTATTTTTTCTTCTTACACATTTCGATAGCTTCCAGGCCGCTTGTACAGATATCGGGAACTATACGATTGGTCTTGAGGAAGAGTTTAACAATATTGAGATTAACGATATTATCATCAACCGTAAGAACTTTTGCATCAGGAGCAATAAAATCCGAATAATGTTTTGCATTTGTTTCACTTCCCGCTGCGCGTCCGGCATTCTCCTTGAGCCTTGCATTAACGGTTGTATGATCGATGACTTTAACGGGTATGACAGCGGTAAAAGTAGAACCTTTCCCGTATTCGCTTTCAACGCTTACGGAACCGCCCATTGAATCAAGGATCCTCTTAACAATGGCAAGACCAAGTCCCGTTCCCTCGATATTTCTGTTCTTTTTGATATCAACACGTGAAAAAGCATCAAAAAGATTGGTCTTATCAACGTCCTTAATACCTCTTCCCGTATCGGTAACGGATATCTCAAGACCGAATATTCCGTTTGCATCAGTCATTGAAACGTACTGTCCGCCCACGTGAAGGGATATGGTACCGGAATCGGTATATTTAACAGCATTTGTAAGAAGATTTATAAGGATCTGCTTGATCCTGAATTCATCCGAATAATGTCCGTCGGGAACATCATCCTCTATCTTCAGGTCATAGTTAAGACCTTTTCTTTCGGTTCTTTCCTCGATAATGCCGTTTATATCCCTTATGAGAGATGCAAAGCTGTAATTAGCATATGAGATCTCCAGCTTACCGGATTCGATCTTGGAAAAATCAAGAACATCATTAACTATGGAAAGAAGCATCTTGCCGGAGTCGGATATTGTTCTTGCATACTCATCTATGGTTTCATCCTTATTCTCACGGAGGATCATCTCATTCATTCCCAGGATGGAATTGATGGGAGTTCTTATCTCATGGGACATGGAAGCAAGAAATCCCGTCTTCGCTTCAGACAAGGCAATGGCATTCTTCTTCTCCTCGTTTATCTTGCGCAGATCTGCGATCTGCTGAACCACTACAAAGATAAGGAACCATATAAGACCAAGAAGCATGGGAATTCCGTCGTCAACTATCATTGAGAAAATAAGAGTGATGATCTCAATCACGGCAAATACCATAAAGCCCTCAAAGGCAAGCGCCGTAAACCTGTACTCCTTTGAATAACCTCTTTTGATATCAATGAAAAGAATTGCAAAAACGCTTAAAACTATCACTCCCAGCACAAAGTCTATAAAAATCAGGGCACGGGGAAATGTGAATATACCGCTGAAATTAAGTCCTGTCCATATAATTACATTAGCTGCGGATACGGCAAGAAGCACCGCGGTAATACGGTGATAACGTTTATGCTGAATGGCATCAAGATAGATCAGGAGTCCGAATGGTATCAGCATGCACATTATATAGTTAACTATTCCGTCTATATGATAATGACCGAAAGTAATGGGAAACAAAAATGAATTGGTTATCATCCACGCGGAAATGACCATTACGGAAAGAGCTGCATAAAGCATAACAATGGTTTTTTTATACAGAACTCTTACGAACAGACCAATGATAACGATGATAACGGAAATAAAAAACAGAATGGTGGATAAAACAAATGTAACACCGAACTTAATCTCCAGTTCACGGTAAACACCAAGAGAATCCGATACAAAAGTTTCGGATACAACAACCGGTCTTCTGGGTGTGGGATATCTGGTGATCCTCAGTTCTCCGCCTGCATCATCGGCATATAATGGAACCTGAGCATAAAAAGACTTAACCGCTCCTCCGGGAAGAAGCACATCTCTGGGATTAACGAATTTCTGACGCTCTTCACCGTTAACATAAACGGTATAGCTGTTACTTGCCAAAAAGCAAAGAATGTATCCATTGCCTATATCATCGGGAAGGGTTGAATAAGTATTAAAGGTTTCTTCATAAAGCCTCTTGTCGTTATAGACACCGCTTACCGTAAAAGAATTACCATCATGATCCACTACTGTCCATTCTTCAATATAGTCTACAAAATGCTGGTCAGATCTGATGGAAGGCTCAGCATTGACATAATAAATAAGGAACCCGATGGCTGCGAAAAAGAGCGCAGAAAAAACAAGCATCGAGATCCTTATAATATAGTCAAATATGGTTTTTTTCATCACATACCCTTGCCGTAATAGAAAGAGTTTTCTCTGGAATATCCTATTTCTTTATAATTAACGATCTGTTCTGTGGAACCGATGAAGAGGAATCCGCCGGGCTTAAGTGAAGTATAAAACTTCTTAAAAACCTCATCCTTGGCTTCATCGGTGAAATAGATAAGCACATTTCTGCAGACTATCATATCGTAATTGATATCGTATCTGTCCTTAAGAAGGTTGTGCTCGCTGAAAGTAACATGGCTCTTGATCTCATCGGAGATCTTGAAAGAAGGTCCCACCTGGGTAAAATATTTCTTCTTAAAATCGGCAGGAACGGACGCGATTGACTTTGCATCATAAAGGCCGACTTTAGCCTTTGCGATAACGGTCTTATCAAGGTCTGTTGCCGTGATCTTAATCTGATTGAGAGGAACATGTCTGGAAAGAGCCATAACAAGTGAATAAGGCTCATCTCCGGTGGAGCAAGCGGCACTCCAGATCTTAAGCCTGGTTCCGAACCTCTTAACAAGATCGGGAATAACCTTCTTGTCCATATAATCCCACTGCTCGGGATTACGATAGAATTCGGAAACATTGATGGTTATATAGTTGATGAACTCATCAAAAAGTTCCTTCTGTGTCTTGAGTGCGACAACATAATTATCATAACCGTTGATCTTGTTTTTCATTATCAGATTATCGATCCTGCGCTTCATCTGTTTTTCCTTGTAGGCGTTAAGATCGATGGAAGTCATCTTCATGATCTCTTTTTTGAAATATTCGTAATCAGCAGCCATGAAACAGTCCCCTCCATACTTTTGTTTAATAAAATAATTGCTTTTCCCGATAATACCTTACCGGGAAAAGCAATATGATCATTTGTTAATAGAGAATCTGAGGATCTTCAGATCACTCTTCTTCCTTGCTTGCAGCCTCAATATCTACAGGTGCGGTATCTGCATCCTCATCCTCTGAATCGGGAGCGGTAAGAGCCTTAACTGAAAGTGAGATCTTGTGATCATTCTCGTTGAAATCAACGATCTTTGCAGTAACCTCATCACCAACCTTAAGAACATCTGAAGGTTTCTCAACGCGGTCCTTGGAAATCTGTGATACATGAAGAAGTGCATCAACGCCGTTCTCTATCTCGATGAAAGCACCGAAATCGGTCATACGGGCAACCTTACCTGTTACAACATTACCGATGGCGAACTTGTCGGTTGCGTCCTTCCAGGGATTCTCATCATCAAACTTAAGAGAAAGAGCGATCTTGCTTCCGTTGATCTCCTTAACGAGAACCTTGAGATTGTCGCCGATATGGAATGCCTTCTTGGGATTCTCAACTCTTCCCCAGCTCATCTCCGAGATGTGAAGAAGTCCGTCAGCTCCGCCAAGGTCTACGAAAGCACCGAAATCGGTAACATTCTTAACAACACCCTCAACGATATCGCCAACCTTGATCTTCTCAAGGAGTGCCTTCTGCATCTCTTCCTTCTTAGCGGAAAGAAGCTGCTTGCGGTCACCGATACATCTTCTCTTGTGAGGGTTGTACTCTATAACAACGAAATCGATCTCCTGACCGAGATACTTGTTAAGATCCTTCTCGTAATTATCCGAAACGAGGCTTGCGGGAATGAAGATCCTTGTTCCGTCAACTTCAACGGTGATTCCGCCCTTAAGAATAGCGGAAACCTTAGCGGTAAGAACTTCATGGTTATTGAAAGCTTCCTCTATACGCTGGTTAGCCTTCTCCTGCTGTACCCTCTTGTAGGATACGATAACCTGTCCTTCGCGGTCATCAATCTTGAGAACTTTTACCTCAAGCTTATCACCGGGCTTAACTGCCTGTGTAAGGTCAATGCTGTTGTCGTTGGAATACTCGTACTTGCTTAAGATTCCGTCTGACTTGCAACCGAGATCAAGAATTATCTCCTCGGGCTTGACATCAAAAACCGTGCCTTCGACTACCTCTCCTGTATGTAATACTATTTTTTTTGATTCCTGCTCTTCCAGTAATTGTTCAAAAGTTAGTTCCTCTGACATATTTTTGAACCTCCTCAATAATATTTTGCGGAGT
>ONTX01000128.1 GCA_900320825.1 uncultured Lachnospiraceae bacterium
CAGTATAACTCTGCGATTCAAAAAACTCCCGGCCTGACACATCGTCAAGCAGATCTTCCTGAGGAAACGCTATTCCATCCTCGACAATTTCATTCCAGATTTCTATCATCTTATTAATGTCTTTTTCTTCATATTTTCGAATAATCATTCATATGCCTCCTCGTCAATTATGCTGGAATAAATTGTCCCATAAAGTATTATCCTCATCTTTTCTGTCTTCTGATTTTTCTCACATTTCTGTTCATTAAGTGTCTTCCCAGATTTCTGTATGCAAATTTCTTTATTGGACTTAACTCCTGATGATGATATTTAAGCATCTCATCGGGTGAATCATATACCCCAAAGTCCTGATTGATGCCTTCACTGTGGATATATGTATTATTACGATTAAAATCAATTGCCGGTTTCCTGAAGTCCTTAACTGCAACACCATACCCACAGAAAGCGCCTTCGCAATCCTGATTTAATTGCTGAAGTGATGTTAAATATGCAATATCAAGAATAAACGCTTCCAGCTCATACCAGCAATTCTCAAAATATACCTCTACCCAACTATGAAATACATTTTGTGGAGCATTCCGATAAACAAACCCTGTCATTGCACCCTTTTGCAATTTCTTGTCGATCGTAAAGCCATGTACTCTGCAAGGTATCCCGCAGCTCCGCAAAATCGCCATAAAAAGGGTTCCCTTTGTATTGCACTGTCCATAGCCATCTGAAAGAACCTTTGAAGCCGGTATGTCATCATCGATATTGTAACCAAATAGAATCTCATCTCTTACATAATTGTATATAGCTTTGATCCGCTCAAACTCTGGAAGTTGCTTCCAACCTCTCTCTATTATGAGTTCCCGAATACTTTGACATTCATAATCCAGCATCGGTGTAGCCTTTAAATATCTATTGTCCATAAAAATAGCAATCCTTTCTGTTTTTATATATCACAATATACAAGAAAAACAAATAGGTTGCTTTCAAGAATCCGCTACGTATTCACTTTTTCAACACTTCAGTAATTGAAACTCCCATCTGCTTTTTACATATATATGCCAAATGAGCCGGACTTGAAAATCCCGCCTCCATAGCAGCATAGGTTTTGCTTTTTCCATCCATCACAAGCTTATAAGCATATTTCAAGCGCGCTATGGTTAAATATCCTTTTAAGGATACTCCAACAGCTTCCTTAAATACATGTGAAAGCCTACTTTCAGAAAGACCATACTCAGATGCTATTTCAGTAATATGTTTTTCCAGATGTCTATAATCCTTTATGTCCTGGATTAGTCTCACGACACGATAGTCTTCTATGTTTTTCCCCTGAGATTTTTCTATGCAAAAACCATTATCAATAAACCACTTCTCTATTTTATTTTCTGCAACATCTGCATTATTTATATTTCGAAGAACCAGCGGATTACTTATTCTTACTCGTTTTAGTCCTCCATCATACAAGAATTCAGTGTACAGATAGTCTGATAAGTTACTTGTTGGATCTATCATCAGAAATAACTTGCATTCATCAAGGTCAGGCATCGTATGTATAACCCCACTGCCTGTAACTAATATTTCTTCGCATTCTTCTTCGTTTCCAAGAAAAAAAATATGCAAAAAATCATGTTTATGGGGAACTGTTTCCTTAAAAGTCGGAAAGACAACCACATATTCATTTTTAAAATATATATCACTCAATGTTGGTCACCTTAATAGTTATAACCGGAATTATATCTGCTTACCACATTATATTTGCAATTAAATCATATCGTACATCTTCATTGTTTCGCGATTACGATATTCATGTTTCTCATAGTACGCAATCAGTTCTCCAGCTTCATTTCGGAGAGCAACCATATACACGTCTTTGTTTTCTTTCTCGTTATATGATGTGTATACGATATTATTTTCCTTAGATTCTTTGAACCACTCCAACACCTTTATGATCATTTCACGGGATTTTTCGTTGTGACAATCAAGCAGACTTTTTCCCATCAAATCCTTGCCGCCCCATTTCTCGTATCTTCTAATCGATGCAGGATTCATATAGATAATCTTATGTTCAAGATCACATATAACTACTGCGGCTTTATCCGCTTCAAGAACGCTTTTATATACTTCATTAAGATCTATCATCGTTTATCGTCTCCTTCGCCAGTTATGCTGGAATTATTTCTTCCTGGTCAACAGTTTGATCCACTTTCTCTGCCTGTGTGCATAAAAACAGTTCGCCCATATCCATATGAAGATAGTTTTCCACCCAGCATCTATATCAACCTTATCCGTATACCTGCATCTGTTTTCCGGTAATTCTTCAAGAATAATCTCGTGATTCCATGTTGGGACATGCTCATTGCCTTCATGTGTATAGATTCCTTCACCCAATCCGAATCTAATCACATGGATCGAATGCGTTCCGAACGGGATAATACCAAACAGCCGGAACTTAAAGCGCGAAGTACTTCCAACCTCCCAAGACATGCTGTCGGATCCGTCCAGCGGAGTGAAAGTTGCATATGGATATGCAATGTATTGTAGAGTTTTCAGTTTCGTCAGGCGGCTGAATACTTTCTTTTTATCTGCCGGAAAAATGCTTGTTTTTTTAACCGTTTTCAAGATGTTTTCCTCACCTATGCTTAGTAAGTTATGCTGAAAAATATATTGTTAATAAAAAACTTTCCATCAAACAAAAATGGGATCAGCAGGGCTCGAACCATGCTATGCAAACATCCCCCGGATGTTTAGGTCTCCGTTTCACTTCGGTCCGTCCAAAACCAACGTCCCCCGGACGTTGTGGACCTTTTCGCACGTCAAGCGAATGCTCTCCCAGCTGAGCTATGATCCCATTGCATTCATTTTAGCATAGATTAACTAAAATCTCAGCATAAAATGCCGATATATAATATAAGAAAACAGAAGGGAAAGCCCTTCAGGACAGGAGGTCCAATGAAAACTTC
>ONTX01000228.1 GCA_900320825.1 uncultured Lachnospiraceae bacterium
AAACCCAAGCCGGTTACCGATGAGGCACTTAAGGTATTTTATCATGACATGGAAGAGAACCTTAAAATGGCTGTCGGAACAAAAGTATCCATTACCGGTAAAGGAAACGGTACCGGATCGGTAACTATAGAATTCTATAACAATGATGACCTTGACCGCATCGCTGCAAAATTAAGAAGTTGACACAGGTGTCATATTCTTGTTTTTTGTAAAATTATAAATGATATGAAAACGCCGTATTTATCGGCATTTCGGAGGCAAATTTGCAGAGTAATATTTTAAATTCAATAGGGATTGGCGATATTGATCTCGGAATATGGGTTATCCTGTCTGTATTTTCACTGATACTTATTATCATACTGATAGTGATCTGTATTAAAAACAACAAAAAGATCAAGGCACTGTCTTCAAGGATAGACGATCTTACTTCCGGCAAGGGAGGAGAGAGTCTTGAAGAAGAACTGGACCAGATCATAGAAGATAACAAAAATCTTCTCAAAGAGTGTTCTAAAAATTCTCAGGACATCGATAATATCTTCGGCAGATTAAAGAGCGTATACCAGAAGATGGGAATAGTCAGATACGATGCTTACGAGCAGCTTGGGGGAGAGATGAGTGCGGTTGTTGTTCTTCTTGATGAAGAGGATAACGGTGTCCTTATCAATAATGTTTACTCCACCGAAGGCGGATATGTTTACACCAGGGAAATAGAAAACGGAAAATGTAAACATGAACTCGGAGACGAAGAAAAAGAAGCACTTGCTAAGGCATTAAAATAATAATTACTGAGAGGTAAGAAAATGATAGACATTAAGCTCATAAGAGAAAACCCGGATCTTGTAAAGGAAAACATCAAAAAGAAATTCCAGGATGAAAAAATTTCCATGGTAGATGAAGTTGCCGGACTTGACGAGCAGGTCAGGAAAGCAAAGCAGGAAGGCGATTCCTTAAGATCAAAGAGAAATTCGGTCTCCAAAGAGATCGGCGGTCTCATGGGCAGAATGAAAAAAGCCGAAAAGGATGGAGATACTGCAGAAGCCGAAAAGCTTAAAGCTGAAGTGGAAGCCAAAAAGGCTGAAGTAGAGGCAGGTGCCAAGAGGCTCGAAGAACTGGAAAAAGAGGAAGAAGAACTTAACGAAAAGATCACAAAGATAATGATGGTGATCCCCAACATTATCGATGATTCCGTACCCATCGGAAAAGACGATTCAGAAAATGTGGAGAACCAAAAATACGGTGATCCCGTTGTTCCTTCTTTTGAAGTTCCTTATCATGCTGACATTCTTGAAAAAATAGGCGGCCTTGACAAGGAAGCTGCCGGAAGGACCAGCGGAAACGGATTCTATTATCTTGTGGGGGATGCGGCAAGACTCCATTCCGCAATGCTTTCTTTTGCCAGGGATTTTATGATCGATAAGGGATTTACCTATTGTATCCCTCCTTTTATGATCAGAAGCAGTGTCGTTAACGGAGTTATGAGCTTCAAGGAAATGGAAGCCATGATGTACAAGATTGAAGGAGAGGATCTTTATCTTATCGGAACCAGTGAGCATTCCATGATCGGAAGATTCCAGGGACAGGTCATTGACGAGAGCAAACTTCCTCTGTGCCTTACATCATATTCACCCTGTTTCAGAAAAGAAGTCGGATCTCACGGAATCGAAGAGAGAGGCGTATACAGGGTTCACCAGTTTGAAAAACAGGAAATGGTAGTTCTCTGCAAACCGGAGGAATCAATGGAATGGTATAACAAGATGTGGCAGTTTACCGTAGATTTCTTCAGAAGTCTCGATGTTCCCGTAAGAACCCTTGAGTGCTGCAGCGGAGATCTTGCAGATCTTAAGGTCAAGTCCTGTGACGTTGAAGCATGGAGCCCCAGACAGCAGAAGTACTTCGAAGTCGGATCCTGCTCAACTCTCGGAGATGCCCAGGCAAGAAGACTCGGCATCCGTACCAAGGGAGAGAACGGAACATATCTTGTTCATACTCTTAACAACACCGTACTTGCAACTCCCAGAGGACTTATCGCCGTTCTCGAAAACAATGTTAATGAGGATGGCAGCATAAACATTCCCAAGGCCCTTCAGCCATATATGGGCGGAAAAGAAAAAATCGAACCTAAGAACTGATAATGCATAAATTTTTAAGAGCCATAGGCTTCAGTCAGGTAAAGAGAGAAGACGTCAAAGACCTGGTACTCCAAAGTGTCAAAAAAAATGACTCCAGAGGATATACCATGTCTCTTGATGATGTCATGCTTGCTGAATTTTCCAGAGATGTCGGAGAGAATATCGGTATAACGGCAGCCGGAACATTCAGTGAGGATGATCTTTTCCACACGGATTATTATTATCCGTATCTCAGGGGAACAGGTGTGACATCAACAGAAGACGTGTCTGTTGAAAGACATGCCGAGAAAGATTCGTATGCCGGAATCTGTGATGATGTCAGACTGGGAATGTCACTGATCTTTTATGTTCAGAACAAGATTCCATACATAAATGCACAGGTAGCAGGCAGGCTTCCAATCAGAGGAACCACTCTTACTCTCTCGGGACTGTCCATAAAAGGAAAGATACTTCTTCCGGCTGTTACAGACCCCAAGGATAATGATGAGAACTCACGTATCCGCAAGGCAGAACGTTATCGCCTTATGAAAAATGCCAGAAACGGAAACGAAGAAGCAATCGAAGAACTTACCATGCAGGATATGGATCTGTATACGGAAGTAACGGGACGTGTACTTTGTGAGGATATATACAGCATTGTCTATACAAGTATCATGCCTTACGGAGTTGAGTGTGATCAGTACAATATTCTGGGAGAAATAGTAAAAGTCCGCAGGATCGTTAACCGGATAAGCCGGGAGCAGGTTTATATACTGACACTTCAGGTAAATGATTTGACTTTTGATGTCGCCATTAATATAATGGATTTGCTCGGCGAACCTGCACCGGGAAGAAGATTCAAGGGAATCGTATGGCTTCAGGGAAGGATCAATTATCCGTCGGAAGACGATGAACTTGAAGAATAAAAAAATTTGGTATACGGAGAATAAATATTCTTTTGTATAAATGTCCACGTAGCTCAGCAGGATAGAGCGACCGCCTCCTAAGCGGTAGGTCGGAGGTTCGAATCCTCTCGCGGACGCGAAGAAGACAGAGTTTAAAGACTCTGTCTTCTTTTTTATTAACAATGAATATTCAGGCATGTAAAAATTCGACTAAAAGTCGAAAAAGTATTGACAGGTAAAAAAAGCTTATATATACTGATACCATAAAACCGACTGCAAGTCGAAAATAAATCAGAGCATCAATGTGGCATATTCTGCCGGGTAAAATGATCCTAGGGAAGGAAAAAAAATGAGAAAAGGTGAAAAAAGAAAACAGGAACTTTTGGAAATTGCATACAGACTGTTCATTACAAAGGGTTATGAAAATACCAGTGTTGATGAGATCATTGCTGAAGCCGGAATTGCCAAGGGAACATATTATTATTACTTCGAGAGTAAGGAACAGACTCTGGAAGAGGTTATAGGAATGATGATCGACAAAGAGATAGAAGCTGCCGGATCAATACTTGACGTCTCTGTTCCGGTCCCGCAGAAGATTGTTGGTATCATAGCATCTATCAGACCTGCGCCTGAGGAGCACAGTATAGAAGGAGCACTGATGCAGCCTGAAAATATTATCATGCATCAGAAGATAAAGAATAGGATTGTAGAAAAGGTTGTTCCGCTTCTTACAAAAGTTGTTGAAGAAGGAATATCGCAGGGCATTTTTTCCTGTGATAACATTCCCGAAAGAGTCAGGATGATGCTTGTACTCAGTAATGAGATCTTTGACGAGAGCGATTTTACCGACAAAACCATAGATGTTTTCATAGACATTACGGAAAAACTGCTGGGAGCAAAAGAAAACTCAATGGACTTTATAAGACAGCTGATAAACAGTCCTGCCGCAGTGAATGATCAATAACACGAAGGAAAAAATTACCGGATGCAGCCCGGTGTTAATGAGGCGGTCGAGAGAAGATAAAGGATTAACGGGATGAATGAAGAAGGTAATTTCAAAAAATTTTTACTGCTTTGGACTGGGGAACTTATATCTTCCATAGGCGGGGGACTAACGAGTTTCGGTCTTGGGGTTTACATTTTTGACCGGACCGGAAGCGCTGCCAGCATGGCGCTTGTAACACTTTTGGGCTTCCTTCCGACACTTCTGCTTTCGGTACCTGCCGGGGCGCTTGCGGATCGTTTTGACAGAAGACTTATGATGATGATCGGAGACGGATGTTCTGCCATCGGAATCATATTCATCCTGCTTTGCATGATGAGCGGGGGAGCAAGTCTAATTCAGATATGTATCGGAGTATCGGTGAGCGCGATTTTTTCAGCACTGCTCGAACCCTCTTTCAAGGCGACTATCACGGATCTGCTTACGACGGAAGAATTTTCCAAGGCAAGCGGACTTGTATCTTTGGCAGGTTCTGCAAGGTATTTGTTTTCACCTGTCATTGCGGGACTGCTTCTTGCGGTCAGTGATATAAAACTTCTTCTGTTTATTGATATCTGCACTTTTTTCCTGACGGTAATGAGTGCGGCTGTGGTAAGAAGGGGCATTGGTGCAAAGAAAACTAAGACCGGTGAGCCGATGCTTGAAAGCATTAAGACCGGATGGAATATTTTGTGCAAAAAACGCGGAGTTATGGTTCTTGTATTTATGTCTTCGGTTATCACTTTGTTTATGGGAATGTTCCAGATCCTGGCAGAGCCTTTGATACTTTCTTTCAGAGATGCAAAAACTCTGGGAATTGCCGAAACGCTTTGTGCATGTGGTATGCTGGCAAGCAGTCTGGTTCTGGGAATAAGAGGGCTGAAAGGAAGTTATGTCAAAACCCTTGGTTTATCGCTTGTTGTTTCCGGTGTGTTCATGGCAGGATTCGGAATATTTGAAAATATCATCTCCATATGCATTTTCGGTTTTTTATTTTTTTCCGCGCTTCCTTTTGCAAACAACTGCCTTGATTATCTGATCAGGACAAATATCCCGTCAGATGTCCAGGGGAGGGCATGGGGAATGATCGGATTGATATCACAGCTGGGTTATGTAGTTGCCTACGTAATATCCGGTTTCGCAGCGGATGTACTTGGAAAAACGTCCGGCCGGGGAGTCGGAAGAGGTTCGGCTTATGTGATCCTGATAGCGGGGATCCTTCTTTCGGTAACCGCAACAGGTATTTTGTTTGCAAAGAGTATAAGAGAACTGGAAAACAGGGAAACGGAGGAAAAGACAGATGATGAAAAGTGAAGAAAATAGCAGTATGACGACCTACAAATACAGACCGGTGTTGTTTTTCGCATTGGCATATCTGTTCACATGGATATTCTGGATCCCGGCAACCTTTCTCGAAGGAAATATCGCGGCAGTACTTATGCTGACGGGGCTTCTTGCACCTGCTGTTGTTTCAACCGTATTCGTACTTGTATCAGGATCGGACCTTCTTAAGAAAGATCTTAAGATCAAACTTATCGGATTCTATAAAGTTAAATGGATCAATGTTCTTATCGCCGTCCTGCAGTTTGTGGGAATCATCGTCTGCTCTATCCTGCTATCGCTTGTATTCGGTCAGCCTTTAAGCCAGTTTTCTTTCACGGATGATTTTTCATTTACCGGTATCGGTATTGCGGGAGCATTTCTCACCGTGACTGTTGCGTCGATAATTGAAGAAGTGGGCTGGAAAGGATACTGTGAAGATTCCATCGGTGCATATATGAACTGGTTCTGGGAATCCATGATCTTCGGTACATTATGGTCGTTATGGCATCTGCCTCTTATCTTTATAAAAGGTACCTATCAGGCGGGACTCATGGTTAATCCCCTTTATGTGGTTAACTTCTTTATCAGCGGCATACCTTTGGGATTTATCATAACATGGGTGTACCTTGTAAGTGATCGTTCCATTCTGGCGTGTATGATATATCATCTGTTCGTAAATTTTATGCAGGAAAAGATCGCCATGACTCCTGAGACAAAATGCGTGGAAACCGTGGTAGTGATCATTGTTGCTGCGGTGATAGTGCTCATGAACAGGGATATGTTCTTTGAAACAAGGCATGTAGGGAAATTGCTGGAAACAAGATACGGGGATGAAAATCTTAATGGGACAATCCTGAAGTAAAGTGTTAGAATATAAGCACAAGGGGAATTTTTAATCGGAGGGTATGACAATGCAAATGATTTCAGTTCACAGCGAAGAGTTCAAAAGGTATGGAAGCGTTCTTTCGGGTTATGATGTAGCTCCGCTTCTTGATGCAATGGAAAAGATCGAGCTTCCGGCATCGGGAGTTGCATACGAGCCTGCGATAGGCAGTCTTGAAGCCTGCAAGGATCTTCATAAAGATTTTGAAGACAGGGCTTACGGAGGAATGCCTGTTCAGATCGGCATGTGCTGGGGAAGCAATACCAAGCTGAACTGCCTTGAGTATCACAGAGGATGCGAACTAAATATTGGAACTTCCAAATTTGTTCTTCTGCTTGCAAAACTTGATGATATTAAAGACGGAAAACTCGATACATCCAAGGTAAAAGCTTTTGTTGCCGACAAGGGAGATGTTGTTCTTGTTTACGAAGATACTCTTCATTATGCACCCTGTAACGGAGAGGGAGAGAATGATTTCAGGGTATGTGTGGTTCTTCCCAAGGGAACAAATACCGACAAGCCCGCTCTTAAAGAGGGTAACGATGAAGAC
>ONTX01000287.1 GCA_900320825.1 uncultured Lachnospiraceae bacterium
AGCTTACATTGCATCCCGCATTTTCAAATGCTCTTTCATATCCTGCAAAGACAGGAAGTTTTACCAGAACCTTCCTCCCCGCATATGCATGGGCAGTGGCCATGATAATTTCTGATGCTCCGCTTCCGGGAATTATCATATCTTTTTTTACGGGGTTTTCTTTTTCTGAATATCTGTTATTTTCATATCCGGCGATGGTCTGCCTGAGAGCAGTATATCTGATATCGGGATAAAGGTTTACCGACCGGATACTTTCTGATACCGCTTTCTCCACGCTTTCAGGGCATCCCAGAGGATTCAGATTTACCGAAAAATCCAGCCTTATGTTTTTTTCGTATATATCACCGCCGTGGATCATTTTTATTTTATTCCCTGAACGAAATACAATATGGCCATTCTGATGATCAGTCCTATGCCAAGCACTATAAAAGATGTTTCATTCATAAGTCTGCAGGCGCGGGCAACATCCTGACGCTGAATTGACCTTGTGTCATCACCTATGTAAGGTTTTTCTTTCACTTCTCCGAAATAAACCGCATTCCCTCCGAGCCTTATTCCCAGGGAACCTGCACATGCACTTTCCGTCTGGGCTGAATTCGGGCTTTCGTGATTATATCTGTCCCTTCGCCAGATCCTGAATGCGCCTTTCCCGTCCTCGCCGCAGATAAAAGCCGCAAGGCACCAGGCAAGCGCGGAGATCCTCGAAGGGATGAAATTAAACAGATCGTCCAGAATGGCGGCCGCTCTTCCAAAGTAAAGGTATTTTTCATTCTTATAACCAAGCATTGAATCCATGGTGCTTACTGCTTTGTAGACAAATGCAAGAACAGGCCCTCCGACAAGGAGATAAAAAAGAGGAGCAACCACACCGTCACAGGTGCTCTCCGCAACCGACTCAACCGCAGCTCTGAGTATTCCTTTATCATCCAGTTCAGATGTATCCCGGCCGACGATCCTTGAGACCGCTTCTCTTCCCGCTTCAATACCTTTTACGTCAAGTTCTTCGACGACATTCAGCGCCTCTTTTTTCATACTGTGCAGAGCTATGCAGGTATCCGAGATAAGTATGACAAATATCATAAGTACATACTTTCCCGCAAATCTGTAACACAGATAAATGATTCCGCCGGAAAATGCAAAGCAGCTTAGTATAACGATAAAAGCAGTAAGAAGTCCCTTAAAGATCTGTTTACCAGGAGTGTCGAATTCATCATTAAGCCAGTCATCAAGAAAAGAGATGAGTTTTCCCATGAAGCAGACAGGATGATATTTTCCCAGGGGATCCCCAAAAAGCATATCAAGGATATATGCCATGGTAACAGATATGCAAAGTATTATATTTTTTAATGCTTCATCACTCATTTAATCTTTTTTGCAATCCCACATACTACTTTATAAACAGCATCCGCATCCCGGGCCGCTATGCACATGATACTTCCTGTTTCTTCGCGGAATGTATTTTCGGATTCTTCCATGGGGATTATCCCGCATCCGACTTCATTTGCGATGATAATGATATCCGGATTTGATTCGCGGAGGGCTTTATATTCAGTTTCGGGATCGACACCGTTTTCAAGATCGTGCCTGACGATATATTCATAATCACTTACGACTTTATATCCGGAAATATCCTTTACATCATGCACATTTTTTCCGGATACGATATCCGCATCCGTGATGAGAAATTCTTTTTTTGCAAATTCTTTTTTATCCTGACAGGTTCCGCCTGTAATGAGTATCATATTTTACTCCTGTTCGTTCCGTTGATGGCATCTCATGCTGCAACGAGAATCAGATTGTAATCGTTGTGTTTAAAACAAGATAAAGTGCTATCGAAAAGAGGCCTGCCGCTTCGGATTTGCACAGATACCACCCGGCAGTATCTCCGGTCAAGCCTCCGAACTGCTTAACGCACATACTTCTGTAATATATATATAGTAATGCCTGAAAAGTTAGATTTACAATACCGGCAACGGGGATGGCATAAATCTGGATGGCTGCGCATGTGCACAGGAACAATGCGGGAATTATGCAGGAACCCATGAGCCTTTTATTGCATTTTGCATCTTTGTTCATGCCCGCAGTTTGAACTGTTTCCTTTTCGCCGTCTTTTTTTGCGACATCGTCACTCCATGCACCGTCGGTGATATCATAGAGCATTCCGCTGTTTTTTGCCTTTGGAAGAATGTAGCAGGTCAGGGAACTGAGGGATCTGGACATGACAAATATCGTTCCCATAAGGATCATTATGGCGGCACTATCTGCGGCGTTAAAAGCTATCATACGAACTGCAATGAGATAATACAGGGCAATACAAACAAGCAGATAGATGGCAAGTGCGATAATGGAGAAGGCTCCCGAATGAGGATCGTCCATTATCTTAAGCTTATCCTCTTTAGACTTATATGACCTGAGGGCATCGGTGGTATCCATAAAACCGTCGACATGGATCCCGCCGGTATATATGATGGGAAAAACGCTAACCATAACCGCTACAAATAGAGAGGGAAGTGAAAGATACTGCAGCGCCCACAAAACAAGGATCTGAAGCATGCCAAGTATCACGCCCGTCATGGGAAACCATGACAGAATGTACTTCATGCTTTTCCCGGGCTTTTTTATATAAGGCATGGGAAGCCTTGTATAAAATGAAAATGCCATCACTATGGCTTTCAGCATTTTATTTCTCCCTTTATCATCTCAGGCAGACCGGCGGTTAAATACACCACCGCATCCGCACGCTCTGCAATCTTACATGAAAGAGTTCCAAGCTCACTCATATATTTTTCTGTCATTTCATCGTAAAGCTTTCCGTCCGAAAAAACATCATTGTTCACTATAACAAGATTATCGCTGTATTCATAAAGTTTCATCACATCCGCGAAGATCCTTTCCGAAACCTCAGGGTGAAAGACGAAACCATCAGAATTATTCTCAAACATCTCATTGGAAACGAGAGTGGGAAGGCATTCAAGTAAGATATTTTTATGGCAGGAACCTGCAATTGAAGATATGTTTTTTTCCTGCTCTATGAGATCAAATCCTTTGCCTTCTCTCCTGCGGGCATGATTTTCAATCCTTTTTATCGAGGCTTTGCTCATACTTTCCATGGTGGCAAGATAGGTCATTGCTTCACCTTTAGAAAGATTCATCAATAGTTTTTCCGCATATTCGGATTTTCCGGAGGATGCACCCCCCATAACCAAAACCATCATAAGATCAAACCATCAGAATCTGTTATATGCATCAATACTTATATCCGAAAAATCAGCACTTTCATCATAAACCGCAAGTGCCATATCAAGAAGGGACAGTTCCATCAAAGCTCCCGTCCCTTCACCCAGTGCAAGTCTGCCGCTTATGGGTGCTTCAAGCTGCAGTTCTTCAAGTATCATCTTCATCGACGGCTCTTTACCCACATGGCTTCCGATGATGCATTCACGGCACTCCGGATAAAGCCTTACCGCCGCAAGAGCTGCCACCGCAGTGATCACACCATCTATTATAACAGGTACATGTGCGTCTGCTGCACCCATGATAAATCCTGTTATGGCTGCAATATCAAGACCGCCGAGACAGTACATAAGCCGCCTGACATCCGCTTTGTCCGTCACCCGTCTTTCCGGTTCAAATCCGTATTTCTTAAGACCTTTTGTTACAGCATCGATCTTTCTTTTTAATCCTTCATCACTCAGGCCTGCTCCACGTCCCACTGTCACAGCGGGGGATACTCCCAGAAGTGCCGATGCAAGTGCTGCACTTGTTGTGGTATTTCCTATTCCCATTTCGCCGGCAAGAAGTATTCTGATTCCATGAGAAGCCGCTTTTTTTGCTGCATCCCTGCCAAGATTCAGCGCCATATCAAGCTCTTCTTCGTCAAATGCCTGAGCTTTAAGAAAATCTTCGGTGCCTTTTCTGATCTTCTTTCTTGTGATGCCGGGCTCTTTACTTAGATAATCTTCGCCTTTTTCCGGAACATCTGCCACTATCTCATCGTGCTCTATTCCGACGTCAATGACATTTACAATACATCCGCGTTCAGCTGCCATCCTGCATGCGCTGGATTTTCCGAAAGCCATACTCTTTGCAACCACCGCAGTCACGGTGCTGTCCGTCTGGGTCACCCCTTCTGCAACAATTCCGTTATCGGCACAGAAAACAAAAAGGGATGCCGGGCGAAGCCTAACACCTGCATCTCCCGTTATCCCTGCTATCTGTGTTATTTGTTTTTCGAATGTCCCAAGAGAATCAAGGGGCTTTGCAACCGCATCCCATCTTCTTGCGGCCTCTGCCCTTGCCTCTTCAGACTTATGCCTATATGTATTCTCCATCGTTTCTTGTTTGCATACCAAAGTTAGCTGTTAATGAGAAGCTGCTTTCTTTATCTCATTAATGATGATTCCTATGGGATCGCTCTGATCACCGGAAGACATGGCTTCGATGTACCTGTTGCGCTCTGCATACAGCTTATCTATGGCGTTTATCAAAACTTCCGTGGTCAGATCCTCCTGAAGGATCACCACCGAATATCCCTGGGATTCAAAAGACCTTGCATTAAGCTTCTGGTCACCTCTGCCTGTGGGAAGTGGGATCAGTATGTGTGGCTTTTTAAGAGCAAGTATCTCATAGATTGAATTTGCTCCCGCACGGGATATAACGATATCCGCAAGTGCAAAAAGATCTGCCATCTGTTCTTTTACATATTCGAACTGTTTATAACCCTTTGTTTCAAGGAGGGCCTCATCAAGTTTTCCTTTTCCGCAAAGATGTACCACATTGTATTTTTCGAGAAGTGCGGGAAGTGCCTGTCTTACTGCCAGGTTAACACCCGCAGCACCCTGACTTCCGCCGGTTACCATTATGACGGGCTTGTCATCTTCAAAACCGCAGGCTTTTTTTCCCGTGTCGGCACTTCCGTTTTTAAGCATCTCTCTTACGGGAGTTCCGGTACATACACTTTTTCCTGCAGGAAGCATTTTTACAGTCTCAGGAAAATTACAGCATATCGTTTTTGCAGACTTAAAGCAGAGTTTATTGGCAAGTCCCGGTGTGTAATCGGATTCGTGGATCACACAGGGGATCTTAAGTGATGCGGCTGCTTTTACAACAGGAACACTTACAAATCCGCCCTTTGAAAAAATAACTTCGGGAGATAATTCCTTCAGGATCTTCTTTGCTTCAAAATATCCGCTTATGACCTTGAAAGGATCGGTGAGATTTTTCAAATCAAAATATCTTCTGAATTTTCCGGTGGATACACCGTAGTAGGTCAGACCCGCATCCTCTGCAAGACCCTTCTCGGGGCCTGTCTTTGATCCGATATAGAAAATCTCATAACCTTCTTTTTTCAGTGCGGGAAGAAGGGCGATATTTGGTGAGACATGACCTGCAGTCCCGCCACCTGTGAGAACGATCTTTTTACTCATTTCTTTTTACCGAAGATCAGAACCTTACTGAAAACATAATTAAGTATGGTGACAAGAACCGATGAAATGCAAAGCTTGCAGATCCAGTAGTTCCAGTGAAATACATTTACTGTCAGCCACATGATAAAGATATCGAGAAACCACGTGGAAAGCCTGGATCCCGCAAAACCTCCGAATTCTTTGAAAACATGGGGATTGGTGCTTTTGAACACCCAGCTTCTGTTCAGGGGATATCCGAAGCATACACCTGCGATCCATCCAATGGTATTGATGATAAAATTCTGGAAGGTATCTGAGGAATCAAGAAGAGACTCGGCAACAAAACACGCCCCCCAGGATACGATGGTAGTAAGAACACCTACCACAAGATACACAAGTATCTCCTCGTATTTGCAAAATATCTTATGTGCCCAGGGCCACCATTTAAGCCAGTCCCTGAATTTATCTTCAAAGGTTCTGCGCCTTAAAGGCTCTTCAGCATCCTGCTGCACTTCAGCTATGCCTTGGGTTTCTTCGGTATTCTTTATTTCTTCACTCATACAGATCTTCCTTTATAACCGGCACTTATTTCCCATGCTGGTGATTCTTTTTATTTTCGGTGCAGCCCCATGCGAGGCTTTTGATATCAATACTTTCAGTTCACAACATGTATCGGATGACCCTCCAAAAATGCTTTTATATTATCATAAACCCCCGTCACGCATCTTTCACGGGCTTCAACGCTGCCCCATGCAAGGTGAGGAGTTATTATCAGTTTTCCGGAATCTTTTATTTTGCTAAGAGGATTAGTGAGCTTTAAAGGCTCTTCTTCGAGAACATCAAGTCCTGCTCCCGCTATTTCTCCACTTTCCAATGCTTCATACAGATCTTTGTTATTGACCACTTTGCCCCTTGCAACATTTATCAGGTATGCGGTCTTTTTCATTTTTTTCAGTGCCGCTCCATTGATATAATCAAGGGTTATATTACTGAGAGGGCAGTGAAGGGAAAGGAAATCACTTCTTTCAAGGAGTTCATCCTTGGATACCATCTCATATTCAGTGACTTTGCTTTTTCCGGTAACGGATGTGAAGATCAACTTACAGCCGAAAGCCTGTGCAATCTGCGCCACTTTCCTTCCGATATTTCCCATGCCGACGATTCCCCAGGTCTTCCCCGATAATTCATAAAACGGAATGTCAAAGTTGGAAAACCGGTCCTGCGCACTGTACTCGCCTGATTTTACATAGTTATCGTAATGTGCAAGGTTCTGGGATACCGCAAGGGCCAGGGTGAACGTGTGCTGAGCCACCATATCCGTGGAATATCCCACAACATTGCAAACGGGAATGCCTCTGCTCTTAAGATAATCAAGATCGCAGTTGTCATAGCCTGTGGCAAATTCACAGACAAGCTTTACATTTTTCGACCCGGAAAGAGAACTTTCGTTTATGGGACTTTTGTTTGCCACAACGATATCGGCATCTGCGGTTCTTTCACGAACTTCTTCAACAGTCACTGTATTTTTATATGCAGTAACTTCTCCCAATTCGTTAAGGGTATCCACGCTTATATCCGGTCCCACACTGTTTCTTTCAAGAATGACTATCTTCATAATTTTACTTTTTGGTCCTTTTCCTAAGTTTCAGGAGTTTCTTTTAAAAAAGGCCGGCACACACAGCGCCGGCCTCATGGGTTTGCAAAAAATTACTTAACAGTTACATCGGTAACGTGAACCTGAGGTCCCTCATACCAATAAAGGAATCCCTCGATATCAACGGTGTCGCCTACCTTAAGAGCTTCAACTGCCTTATAAGTATCGGTGTCAGCACCTCTGAGATATGACTCTACAACGAAGGTGAATACATGTCCGTCTGCATCCTCAAGGTTGAAGTAGATGTCATCACCCTGGCTCTTGGATCCGTCCCATCCATAGGTAAATGCATTGCCGTCTCTGTCAGCAACTTTAAGTCCGTTGAATGCAACGTATTTGTTCATCTTTGCAGCAAGTGCATCCTCATCGTCAATGACATCGGTAAGGTCCTCTGCATTTGCAACGAACATATCATCATAGATGATCTCATAAGACTCAATGTCAGTGATCTCGATCTCGCCTGACCACTCAGACTTATAACCGGTTACTCTGATCTTGGTTCCGCCGCCCATTACATCATAATCATCCTTGCTGCAGGGCATGTTGTAAAGGAAATATCCTCCGTCGTTGTCCTGGGTGTAGAAAGTTGCCATTCCAACGCCTTCGTTCTCCCACCATCCCTGCTTGTCCTGGATGTAGGTTTCAACGGTAACCTTGCTGTCAACAGGAGCTGCGATGAAATCAGCATAGGTCATTACGGCATCAGCTGATGCCTCAGTGGTGTCTGCAGGAGCTTCAGCCGGCTCCTCAGAAGTGGTTTCAGGTGCTGCGGGAGCCTCTGTCTCTACAGTGGTCTCAGGTGCAGTTTCAGGTGCAGGTGTCTCTGCGGTCTTGCCACATGCGCCAAGTGTTGCCACAAGAGCTGCTGCAGCAAAAATAGCTGTCATTTTTCTCATAATATATCCTCCTTGCCGATAAAACGGCTTTAACCCCTTTTTCCTCAATTTGGCCACGGGGCTTATGACCGCACAAATTGTACCCCATTTAAGATCATTTTACAACCTTGCGGGATATGGAAAACCTTTTCCTTGCCACATATACCCCCATGAGTACCCAGGCAATAACTATACTTGATATAAGTATCTTCGATGTAAGAGGGAGAGGTCCAAGATCTCTTTCCGACGAATCCGCTGACTTCTCATCAAGCCTGTACATCTGGGAAACATCCTTGTACATGCCTTCAAGATAAGCATCATCCACAGTTCCGCTGCGGCGGACTGTCTTTACACAATTTTCAACCATCTGACCCGCTGCATTTCTCAGGGATGCGGATCCGTTGAAAACAGGGGTGACAAAGGTGTTATCCTGATTTGCAAGGATCATGTTAACGCAATCGATCTTTACGGAATAATGCTCCTTGTCATCGGTTCCTGAAAGAGACAGATAATCAAGATATGCCTGATCCTTCTGGGCTTTTAATGTTACCGGAACATATCCCTCGGTTTCGGAATAGCTTTCC
>ONTX01000125.1 GCA_900320825.1 uncultured Lachnospiraceae bacterium
ATATCTCCGAACATATTCTCCGTAAGAACCACATCAAACTGGGCAGGATCTTTCACAAGCTGCATTGCACAGTTATCAACCAGCATATTCTCAAGTTCCACATCGGGATAATCCTTTGCCACCTCTGCGGTAACAGCTCTCCAGAGTCTTGAAGAATCAAGAACATTGGCTTTATCAACGGAAGTTACCTTCTTTTTTCTCTTACGGGCAGCCTCGAAAGCCTTGATGGCTATCCTTCTGATCTCTTCCTCATTATATGTAAGGGTATCTGTTGCTGTGCGGAGACCATCCACAACCTCTGTATGTCTGTCACCGAAGTAAAGGCCGCCTGTAAGTTCTCTCATAATGAGAAGGTCAAAACCGTTTCCTGCGGTATCGCTTGCAAGAGGACATGCAGCAGAAAGCTCGGGAAAAAGATAAGCGGGCCTTAAATTGGCAAAAAGTCCCAGTTCCTTTCTGATCTTAAGAAGTCCGGCTTCGGGTCTTTTCTCGGGAGGAAGCTTATACCAGGGACTTGTTGTGGTATTACCTCCAATGGAACCCATAAGTACGGCATCTGCTGCTTTTGCGGTATCAATAGCTTCCTGTGTAAGAGGCACACCGCACGCATCTATTGATGCACCGCCCATAAGGATATCCGTAAATACCATCTCATGACCGTATACGGATGCTACCTTTTCAAGTACTTTCTTAGCCTGAGAGACAATCTCGGGGCCTATTCCGTCACCGGGAATACATACAATATTTAACTTCATATAACTGCTCCTTTTCCTAAAAGTGCGTTATTTCTACTTTATCCCATTAAATTGTGAAATTCAAGTACGTATATTAAGGAAATAAACATAAAAAGAGCGCTGCCATAGCAGCGCTCTCCGGAGAATTTCAGTTAAATGAATAACGAAGGAACCATTCCATTGTTATTTTCCATGTTTACTTTGCAATTTTTACTTTATCAAAAGATGTGTTTCCATCGATCGATCTGATCTCATTAGAACCGGGAGAAACCACATACCCTTCAAATATACCTGCATCTAACATGGTATTACCATTGCGGCCTTTAATAAGTCGAACATCGGCAGGAATCATAGTCAAATCGTCGTCCCATGAAAGAACATCTCCGGAAGGAGTAAGTATACCCTCTTCAATTATGAAATATCCTTTACTTTGATCCCAATATGCATAGTATAAATCTTCTGATGTTTTTTTCGGCTCATATAACAGATTTCCTTTCGTATCAATAGCAGTCACATAATCATTTCCGTCGTATCCGCGCAATGCAATAATTGCAATACCTCCGGAATATGGATATATATGTATAACTGTTGTCCCTTCAGGGAATTGCCCTTCAAAAACAATCTTACCTTCTCTGTCAAAAACAGCATATTCGTTATCGTGACCGCCACTGTAAATTTCTGTTCCCCACTTAGGCTGCAGTCCCTCTCTTACAGGAAAAGCATAAAAACTATACTTCCACGGATCATAGTTTTCACTATTGTATTCATTCAAAAATTCATCTATATATTCCTTGTGTCCTAAGAGGAAGTTCTCAAACTTTTCCTTGTCGGTATAATCCTCAGGTGAGATCAACTCTTCATGTCCCTGATAAAAAACAGCATATCCATCGGTATCTTCAAGAACATAATTACCCCAATCAAAATAAGATTTAAAATCATCCCCATAAATATCCTCATCCAGTTCTACGGAAAAGCAGGTTGAATTCAGAAGATTAAAAACTAAAAGTACTTTAGGACAACCCTCTGTACCACCATTCACTTCATGCCCCAAAAAAAATGTTCCATAATAAATTCCCTTTCGGAACATTTTCATTTCAAGTCCATTAGGAAGATCGGTAACCTCAATATCCTCAGTAATCTTATTACCGTTTTGGTCGATAATATACATGATAGATTTATTATCAGAAAACGTTTCTATTTTTTCACCCATAAGATATTTTCCGTTATAAGCACCAATAACGGCAAATGTATTCTCATCAGTATTGGTAAAACGTACCGTTTCGTTTCCGTCAGCATCTAATATTACACAGCCATCATCATTTCTTGCATAAACAGACCCGCCTTCATTAAATACATATCCTCTTTTATCCAAATCAAAAAGAACTTTTCCTTCAGCATCAATAAGACCCGTATGTTCCACTCCGTCAACCATATATTTTACCCATGCGCAGCCGTTACTGTAAGGAGTCACAATTCCTGATATATCAAATTCATCATATTCAGGTTCATTTTCTTCGGGCTCAACGGAGTTGGTTTCATCAGTTTCCTCTTTTTCCGGCTTTTCTTCCGTTACCGTCTCTTCTGCCTCGGTTTCTTCCATGGCTGTATCTGCATCTGCGGTTTTTCCGCTATCTTCCTTTTTTCCGGTAGCGATGATTATACATACAATGATAAGACATAAAACAACGGCCCCGGCTATAATTCCGATAGTGAGCACTTTCTTATTATTATTTTGATCATTGCCGGTATTACTGTTGCCGGTTACGTCAGATGTAACAATTGTTTCCCGGGGCTGTGCCTGGGATGTTTTGTAATCCGGAGTATTTGCACCAAGAACCGGTGAGCCACAGCTTGCACAAAACTGAGCACCATCTTCAACTTCATTTCCGCATTTTCTGCAAAACATATCTTTTCCTCCCAAAAATAAAATGTGGTTAAAAACCGTAAAAAACATTATACCCAACTCCCCCCCCATTTTTGTCAAGGCCCTTGATTCATAAGGGTTTTAAGCTGTTCAAATGCAGAAAAAAAACCGTCACTGACAAAGCAATGACGGTTTTGAATATTGACCGAAAAAGTATAAATAAAAAACAAATTATTCTGCGCTCTGGCCGGGCTTTTCAATCTTGGAGATCGCAGCCTTGTCCATAGGGATCCTGCAGTTACGGTTATTACCGAACTCAACGATGACCATATCGTCCTGAATGTCGATGATAACGCCGTAGAAACCGGAAGTGGTGCATACGATATCACCGTTCTCAAGGTTTGAAAGCATCTCCTGGGTTCTCTTTCTTTCCTTGCTCTGGGGTCTCATAAAGAAAAACCAGAGAGCAAACATTAAAGCACCGTAAATTACGATCATTGATATCCATGAAGCCTGATTAGCCTGAGCTGCAACTTCATCTGCGCTAAGAAGCATAAAATTCATTATAGTTCCTCCGTTTACAGGTTAATTAATATATTTGTATGAAACTGACTGCACACTCATACGATAATACACGATTAGACAAAAAAGCACAAGGAAAAGCTTACTTATTCGGGGGCTTTCAGTCTTCCAAGCATTTCATTTTTATAAGACTCAAAACGGCCCTCATCCAGGGCATCCCTTATTTCTTCCATGAGATGATTATAGAAATACAGGTTATGAAGCACACAAAGACGAAGTCCCAGCATTTCTCCGGATTTGTGAAGATGCCTGATATAAGCCCTTGAATACCTTCTGCAGGCAGGGCATCCGCAGCCTTCCTCTATAGGGCGTGGATCGTTGATGTATTTTGCATTATTAATGTTGATCTTGCCGTTATGTGTATAGAGATGTCCGTGGCGTCCGTTTCTTGAAGGATATACGCAGTCGAACATATCAATGCCGCGGCTTACCGCTTCAATGATATTTGCGGGGGTCCCGACTCCCATTAGATATCTGGGCTTACCGGCAGGAAGACAGGGCGCTGTAACATCGATCATTTCGTACATTTCTTCATGAGTCTCGCCTACGGCAAGACCCCCTATGGCATATCCGTCAAGATCCATGGCAGAGATTGTTTCGGCATTACGAACTCTTATGTCAGGATAGACAGCACCCTGATTAATACCGAAAAGAAGCTGGTCTTTATTGATGGTATCTTCAAGACCGTTAAGCCTTGCCATCTCATCTTTGCATCTCACAAGCCATCTTTCAGTCCTTGCAACGGATCTTTCAACATATTCTTTTTCAGCCTTTGAAGGAGGACATTCGTCAAATGCCATTGCTATTGTAGAAGCCAGATTGCTCTGTATCTTCATGCTCTCTTCGGGCCCCATGAATATCTTATGTCCGTCTATATGGCTTCTGAATGTAACGCCTTCTTCCTTGATCTTTCTCATGGAAGCAAGAGAAAATACCTGGAATCCGCCGGAATCCGTAAGAACAGGTCCATTCCAGTCCATGAACTTTCTGACTCCGCCCATGGTCTTTATAAGCTCATCTCCTGTTCTGACATGGAGGTGATAGGTATTTGAAAGTTCGATCTGGCAGCCGATATTTTCAAGATCCTCGGAAGATACTCCTCCTTTAATGGCCGCAACAGTTCCTACATTCATAAAAAGAGGAGTCTGAACCGTACCATGAACGGTAGAAAGCTCCCCTCTTCTTGCATTCCCTTCAGTTTTCAATACTTTAAAGATCTTACTCAAAATCAAAACTCCAAATTATCGTTTAAAACACTTCTTCCCAAAACTCTTCA
The DNA here is from genome assembly GCA_900320825.1 of uncultured Lachnospiraceae bacterium. Taxonomy (GTDB): domain Bacteria; phylum Bacillota; class Clostridia; order Lachnospirales; family Lachnospiraceae; genus AC2028. The sequence goes on from ONTX01000125.1 coordinate 4,457, forward strand.
AGGGTCAGACCCTTTAAAGTCATATATGCAGCAGCTTCTCTGCCCACATACCTGAAGTGCCAGGGCTCATATTCGATGGTTGTGATATATTCCTTATCCTTGGGATATCTTAGGATAAATCCGTATTTGTAACAGTTCTGGGCAAGCCATTTACCCTCTGCAGTCTCTCCAAATCCTTCACCGAGATGGGCATATTCATTATTAACGATATCAAAGGCCAGTCCTATCTGGTGCTCACTTGTTCCGGGAAGTGTAACCGCCTCTGCCGCAAGCCGGTATGCATCGATATAATTCATGCCGGATTGCATATACTTATTGAGGTCGTAATTAAAAAGCGTTTCCTGTTTGTCTCCGGATCTGTAAGGGGATACTATCCAGATGAACATTCCTGCATTTCTTGCATCCCTGAGCATAAGAACAAGATCGTCAATGACTCTCTCATCGCACTGGATGTTCTGGGCAAGGGATCCAAGGGGAAAATCATAATCGGAGGGAACGGAGTGCTGCTTATTAACAAGTATCAGTCTCCAGTCGGTCTTATCGAATGTCAGTGAGTCAAGATCATACTCTGAAGGTAATGAAGGAGTAACAGGAACGGTAAATTCATCCTCGGTGCCAAGTGCTTCTTCGAGAATATCGTCTGTTCCGATGGCATATACTCTCTGTCCCTCAGAATTGGTACTTACATAACCCACATCAAGTGCACCTTCATGGGTGGAGAAATCATCAAAAAACAATTCCTTGGCTTCTTCTGCGGTAAGTACATCTTCCTCTTCCTCAGCAAGAGAAATGGATTCATCAAGTTCGTTAAAATCAATAATACCAAGATTTGTTACAGAACCTGTAAAAAGAGGAAAAGAAAAACTGCAAAATGCAACAAAACAAAGAGCCGATGTGCATAGAAGTATGAACTTAAGCAAATGTCTTTCCCAGAATTCACCCAGATCTATCCAGCAGAAAACAAACACCTTTATCAGAGGTGAAAAAAAGGAAAATATTCTGCTTTCACGGGAATGCTTCCTGATAAGATCTGAAGCTATATCCTTTTTTGTTCTGTTAAGCATTTGCCTTTTATTCAGCCTTCATTAGCAAGTTTATGGACAACGATGCAGTTAGGTGTATCTATATGGACAAAATTACCATTAAGCATCATGGTTCCGTTTTCGATGTCAAGCTTGAAGAATGACATTTCATTGGACTCATGATTAAGTGAAACAAGGAATTTATTGCCCGGAAGTATCTCCGCATCCTTGGGATAATCACCGGAAACAGGGAGCAAAAGCTTCTGCTCTAACAGACCGGTTTTTTGATCTGCGGAAAAGATGGCAACAGAATTATCTCCGGGCACTGTGGTGATAAGGTATTTATAATCAGATGAAAATGAAAGTGCGCTGAGAGAAAAATTGGTGCCCCCGCCGGGTTTAACTACCTCAACGGTCTGTATCTTTTCAAAGTGGGGATTCTTTCCGTCGAATTCATATTCGTAAACATCTATCTTGCATGAGGACTCAAGACAGACATAGATATATTTTCCGTTGCCGGAGAGTTTGATCTGTCTGGGAGATGATTCAAGATCACATCTTAAGATATCAACAAGCTTAACCTTGCCGGTTTCCTTGTTAAGGTCATAAACATTAACATGATCCATACCCTGGTCAGCAACCAGAATATATCTGTTATCATGTGTCATACGGGCACTTGCAATATGTGGTCTTGAGTTTCTGTCCGCCATCGAGCCAAGGCCCTTATGGAAAACCTCATCGGTAATCCTTCCTACGCCGCCGTTATCACGAAGATGAAGAACAGTAAGTTTTCCGTCATGATAACCTGCAACCATAAGATATTTATCCGTATAATCGGTAGCAAGGTAGCAGCCTCTCATGCCGTTTATGGGAGCAAAGTTGATGAGTTCAAGGTTTCCGTCCTCAAGTATCTTATATGATTCAACACCAAGGTCGGTTATGGAATACAGATATTTTCCGTTATGGGAGACCGTAATGTATGACGAGTTTGTGATCTCGACCTTATCCTTTTCGGTAAATCTGCCCTTTTCCATGTCCACATCATATATCCTGATGCCGTGATTATCATTCATGGTATATGTGGAAACATAGGCAACATACTTTTCCTTATTTTTCTTTGTGGTTTTTGTTGTTTTACTTTCAGCCATATCCGCTCCTCACATTTTATTAAAAACAGATTTTACAGTTTCAATCTTTGATGACATTCCGTAAAGGAGAGCATCGAGAACCGTAATTGCACACATACTCTCAAGAACAACTACTGCTCTTGGAACGATCACCGGATCATGACGCCCCTTTATCTCAATATCAGTATTTTCACCCGCTTTATTGACCGTCTTCTGGGTTCTGGAAATGGACGGTGTGGGTTTGACGCTGCATCTTACAATGATATCCGAAGAATCGCTTATTCCCCCGAGGATTCCCCCGCTGTGATTTGTTTTCTTGGTTATACCCTTTTTTGTTGCCTTGAACTGATCGTTATTGGTGCTGCCAAGTGATTTTGAAACAAGGGCTCCGTCTCCGATCTCAACGGACTTTACCGCCCCGATGCTCATTGCGGCCTGGGATAAAAGTGCATCCAGCTTATCAAAAACGGGATCTCCTACACCGGCAGGCATACCGCTTATACAGCATTCCATCACGCCTCCGCATGAATCGGATTTATTCTTAAGGTCCGCGATATATTCAAGTGCCCTTGCATTTGCGGATATATCAGGCATTGCAGTGGCGTTAGCAAGCACTGTACTTCTGGAGTACTCGGAAAGGTCAGCCTCTATTGGACCGATGGCTCTTGCATATGCTTCAACGCTTATGCCAAGCTCCGACAGAACCTTCGAAGCAACAGCGCCGGCAATAACCCGGGCTGCAGTCTCTCTTCCGGAACTCCTGCCGCCTCCCCTGTGATCCCTGAAGCCGTACTTGGAATCATAGGTAAAATCGGCATGACCGGGTCTGTAAAGATCCTTTATATCATCATAATCACCGGAATGCTGGTCCGAATTGTATATGATAACCGAAATCGGAGTGCCGGTTGTTTTCCCTTCAAAAACACCTGAAAGGATCTTCGGGGTATCCGATTCCTTACGGGAAGTTGCAACAGATGAATTACCGGGCTTTCTTCTGTCAAGAAAAGGGATCAGATCTTCTTCGGAAAGAGAAACACCCGCGGGGCATCCGTCTATAACACAGCCCAGAGCTTCTCCGTGTGATTCTCCCCATGTAGTTATCCTGAATATTCTTCCAAATGATGAACCGGCCATTTGAATCCTCGCTTAAAAATTAACGGTCAAACTTTCATACCGTACTTAAGATCATGTCTTAAAAGAGCATATGTCTTTTCTTCACCGTACTTGGCAAGATAGCTCAAGTATCTTTTTAACTTCTTTTTTGTATTGGGATGCATGGGCACTACTTCAATGCCACTGTTAAAATATCTGAGAGCCGATGCATTGGTATACTTTTTGCCTTCATAAACCTTGGAAGCAGCAATTCGGTCCATGACCATCTCCGCAAGATACTTGTCCGGCATATCTACAGGAATAAGTACATCTTCTCCGCTCTGTGCACCTCTTGTATTGTAATCGATCCAGTATTCGTAATGATGCTTGTTACGGCCTTTGTGATGCAGCCAGGCAGATGAATAACCCTGAGCTTCTCTTTCGGCATTATTCGGGCTTCTGGTACCCTGATAATATCTGACACCAACCAAAAATTCCGTGGGAGAATATTTGGAAAGGTCATGAACAAGTCCCTGGTAATAAAGACCTATCTTAAAGCACCCTTCACATACCAGCATCCTGTGATGTGTAACTGTTATAAAATGTCTGATGAACCTGTAAATATAAGGCGATCTCATCTGAATACCTTTGACTGTTTTATTTTTTCCTTAGGAAGTTCGGCAGTTTCAAAAAGAACAACGCTTCTGCCGGGTATATCTCTTTCAAGTGAATCCTTATATGAATTCTTATCACTCGGATCCTCTGAAACAGAGTCTGATGAATTATCTCCCGAAGCATTTGAAGTAATGAATTTACCCAGCGTATCCTGCATCGAAGGGTCGGTGGAAAGGATCATCTTCCATCCGAATCCCTTGGGAGGTCTTGGAAGCGCAAGCCTTCCGTTTTCCCAGCTCATGTTATAAGCACAGTAAAGAAGTGATCTTGCATTATCCTCACAGAACATAACACCGAAGGATCTTGAATAATACTCGGCGGAAACTCTCCAGGCTGTCTCAGAATGATAACTTATCTCGGGATAACCGCAGTTTCCGGTATCTGCCATGATAAGCTCCCTGTTCTTATGAAGAACACTGTATCTTTTCCTCAGGGACACCAGCTCCTTAAGATATTCCACTATCTCGGGATTACGAGACTCATCCTTCCAGTCAAGCCAAGTCACCGAAGAATCTATACAATAGGGATTGTTGTTACCCTTCTGGGAATTTCCGAACTCATCCCCCATAAAGATCAGCGGTGTGCCCGCACTTAGCATAAGCAGCGAATATGCATTCTTGATCTGTCTGATCCTGAGATCCCTTATCTTCTTTTTTCTTGAAGGACCTTCTTCGCCACAGTTCCAACTGAAATTAAAGTCACTGCCGTCCCTGCCGTTCTCACCGTTTTCATCATTATGCTTGCGGTCATAGCTCACAAGATCCATCATGGTGAATCCCCTGTAACTGGTAAGATAATTCATTCTTCCGAAGTATTCGGGGTTACTGCGAAGCATGGAAATGGTATCGGAAACCATGCCCTCGTCACTTTTAAGGATGCGTCTGACGGGATACTGGAAATCATCAGCATACAGTCCGATCACCCTGTCATCATTAAGATCTCTGATAACTGAAAAATTGATATTCTCAATATGGTCGGAAAGAATCTTGGTCCCCGCAAGAAGCGAATCGGTTGAAACAAGTCTCATGGGAATGTTCTGACCCATTAGATGGAATCCGTCTATATGGAAATTGATCACCCAGTATCTTAATATCTCAAGGATCTCGGATTCGGGAAAATCCGGAACAAAATAAAACTGCATACAGACTTCTATTCCCGAAGCATGGAGAGCCTTGACCATATCCCTGAATTCCCTGACGGGATTTTTTGATGATGAGTAACTTTCCTTGGGAGCATAATAATATCCGGGCTTGTAACCCCAGTAATTGAGTCTGTCCGATACGGATGATGAGGCAGAAGCAGACATAATGTTCTCGGTGCTGACGGTATAAAGATCCTTATCCCCTGCTCTGTCGGTATATGAT
>ONTX01000121.1 GCA_900320825.1 uncultured Lachnospiraceae bacterium
AGACAGGTGGAACTTGATTTTGCCAAGGCTTTCCCCATACTCAATCTTGCGGTTGTTCATATGATCTGTGAGTGCTCTACGGATGCACAGCTTGATGTCTTCGGTGTGCCATACTTTTTTGATTCCATTATCGGAGGACCTCTGGGAGCGCCTCTTTTTATCTTTGCCATGGGCATGGTTGTTAACTATGCAAAGAGCAGTGAGCCCGGGCATATTTTTAAGAGAGGATTGTACCTTGGTCTTTTCGGTTTTATCCATAACCTCTGCCGTTTTGTTATTCCCAGTCTGATAGGATATGGAATGACGGGGGATTATGAATTTTATATGGAGCGGATCCCGTATCTGCTCTTTAGCTGTGATATTCTGCAGTTTGCCTGTATCGGGATGATGCTGATGGCGCTGTTTAAAAAACTCAGAATGAACTGCTTCCATATACTTATTGCGGGAATGGTGATGAGTATGATTGGAACTCTTATAGGAAGCGTTGATTTCGGATCCCCTGTACTTAATATCATATTCGGTTTCTTTATCGGTACCGAAGATTCCGCCGGACTTGTAATGTCGGAATTTCCGGTAATGAACTGGTTCTTTATGTATGCCGTAGGTAATGTGACAGGACAGTATTATAGGAATATCAAAGACAAAAAGAGGCTGTTTCTTCTTGTATCGCCGGTATGCGGTGTCATCCTTCTTATAGGTTCTCTCATTGAATGGGAAATGGGATATGCGATGATGGGAGGAGAAGGAGCCAACGTGTTCTATCATCTGAACACGATAGATGCATTCCTTTGTATATGCGGTCATGCCGCAATGCTTGGGATATGGTATCTGGTCTCGGGACTGCACCTCAAAAAAATACAGGCTTTTGTCGGAAATATCAGCAGAAATATCACCAGGATCTACGTCATACAGTGGGTTCTTGTATGGTGGTTTGCTGATCTGATCCTGATAGTTATAAATGGCACCAAATATATCCCGACTATTTCTGCCATCCTTTGGGGCATAGTTTTGGAACTGGCATCCATCCTCCTTGCAAATTTGTGGGGGAATTATCAGAATAAACGAAAAAACAGGGGAGGTGCATCATGAAGGAATTAAAAACATTTGCCGATGAAAGCAGCATGGACGATGTACAGGCTTTTGTCGAAGAGGAATTATCCCTGCTTGGATGCGATCCTGTTTTCATGAATGAGATCTCTCTTGTTGTTGAGGAAGTCTACATCAACATAATCCATTATGCATATGAGGATAAAGGCGGAGATGCCGTTGTCAGGCTTGATTCAGACATGTCATCAAAAACCCTTACTCTTTCATTTACGGATAAAGGTCCTGAATTCAATCCTTTGTTAAGAGAAGAACCGGACATTGATGAGCCGGCTGACACAAGGCCCATCGGAGGTCTGGGAATATTTCTTGTAAGAAAGATCATGGACGAGTGCGCATACGAACGAAAAGACGGATGCAATGTACTTACCATAAAAAAGGCGTGGAAATAAGTCGAAAGGATACGGGGAATCTATGATCACTTATGCGATTGATGATAAACTGACTGTTGCCAGACAGACGGTCTCACTTATGAATGAGATCGATCCTTCAGGAACCCACGAGGCAATAAAGGATGTAAAAGAAGCTTTGTCCAAGATAGAGGAAACGCATCCCGACATTGTCTGGCTTGACGTGGAGATGCCCAAGATGAACGGTCTTGAAATGGCGATTAAGATCAAGACTCTTTCACCTGATACGAATATCGTTTTTGTGACGGGACATCCGGAGTATGCGCTTGATGCGCACAAACTTCATGTAAGCGGCTTTATACTCAAACCGGTTACCGCAGAGCAGCTTCAGGCTGAGATAGAAAATCTCAGAAGGCCTGTAGAGGGTATCCCCGGAGGGGATAAGGGCCGCTTAAAGGTTGTATGTTTCGGTAATTTTGAAGTCTTTTCCGCAAACGGAAAGCCGGTTCATTTTACGAGACAGAAGAGTAAGGAAGCGTTTGCTTATCTGGTAGACAGAAAAGGTGCAGGAGTGTCTGTAAACGAACTGTGCACCATTCTTTGGGAGGAGAGGGAAGCTGATTCCGGACTTAAGGCGCAGTGCAGGGCAATCATGCGAAGCCTTAAACTGGATCTGATCAAGGCGGGTGCCGGGTCTATAATCGGCAAGGACTGGAATGCCTGGAATATTTACCAGGATAAGATAGAATGCGATTATTATGATTTTTTGAACGGAGATGTAAAAAGCGTCAACAGTTTCCGCGGGGAGTACATGACACAGTATTCTTGGGCGGAGATGACTGCCGGCGCTCTTTATGACAGTGCCGGAGATTATCTTGATATATGAGAAGGATCAGCAGAAAAAGTTTGAGATGGCTTCCCGTCATGTTGTTTTTACTTATGACGACATGGTTTTTTTCGTATTCCGCTCCTCTTATTCTGATCTTTATTCCGTTATCACCTGAAGCAAACGCAGTTGTATTTTCACTGGTGATTTTTTTTGAGGTGGTGAGTGCGACTTTGGTCAGCTCCATCATATTTGGACTTAAAGAACTTAACGGATATGTATATTCGTCATGGTATCTGTTTTCTTCTTTTTTCTGTATAGCAACAGCCCATCTGGTTTTTGTGGAAATGTCATATCAGAATTCCGTTGCGGATGAATGGTTTGCGCTGGCGGGAAATGTTTCGGAGCTGGCTGAGATCATTGTGCTGACATGTGGGATCGTGCTTGTATTAAAGGGGCTGGGTGAGGAACTTAGAAAGGCTGAGATAAACGGGGCAAAGATCACAATTCTCTATTACGGACCGGTTGAGAGAGCTGTTTTTTCCATGCTTTATCTCGGATCCTTCACTGCGGTGATCAAATTGTTCTCAGTATATGTCTCCTCCCGGAGTACACTCGGAATCACCACCTTTGCTTCCGATCTTATTTATGTATTTTTAAGAGTCGTTTTGTTTTTCTTTGGAATTAATGTATACAGGGCAGTGAGACTAACCTGCGGTGATATATATGAAAGGGCGACAAAATAAGGAAAGGCTGTCTGGATGATAGAAGATTCCCGTTATTTTTTCTTCAATAATGCTACTCTTTTGCTTTCGGCTGTTCTGCTGATCTATTTGGGACTTGCTGCATACGAAGGCAAAACAGCCAGCCCCTCAAGACAAAAATTTCATTTGTCCATTTCCCTGATCTTTTCCCACGTTGTTGTAATGGAACTTATCAATAACTACAACGTGATGCTTGGACAGGTCATGATGCTTGACGGGGCTGTCTTGCTTAGAATGATGCGTCTGTTTTCATCGGCTTTTGCCTCGTTTTCCGTTGTCTCGTTCTGTTTATACCTTTCCGAGGAAAAAGAGGGCATTGGAGACAGGGCGATCATCGCTCTGGAGATACTGCTCATGCTGGAAAGTTTTATTCTGGAATTTTACTCATACGGCTCACCCATTTGCTACTCAGCCATATTTGCTTTTCAGATCCTTCTGGTATATGTGTACGTAATGATAAATATGGAAAGCGGAAGAAAAACCCCATGGCTTATCACAGGTCTTGCGTTTCCGATTTTCATGTGTGTACTGGAGATCATCTTCAGGGGCATTGCCCTTAAGGGATTCGGCTATGTTCTGATGCTCCAGATCGTATATATGAATTATCAGGTGCAGCTCGAAAAAGAACTGCTTGCACGGGATAAAGAATTATCCGATGCCAGAGTCAGCCTTCTTATGCAGCAGATATCCCCCCATTTTATCTTCAATTCTCTTCAGGTCATCCAGGGTCTTTGCGATGAAGAGCCCGATAAGGTAAAGCCCGCAATAAGCCATTTTTCCGCATATTTAAGAGGAAATCTTGAGTCTCTTACCACAACGGAACTGATCCCTTTTGAAAAGGAACTTGACCATGCCAGGGAATATATCAAGCTCGAACAGATAAGCGACGGAAACGAATTCAGCGTAGACTATGATCTTGAAGTCATGGACTTTTTCATGCCGTCTTTGATACTTCAGCCTGTTGTTGAAAATGCGGTGAGATACGGTGTCGGCAGTCATGACGAGGGAAGCCGTATCGGTATATCGACCCGTAAAAAAGGCAGGGAAGTCATCATAAAGGTTACGGATGACGGAAAGGGTTCGAACCATCTTACGGACCGTCAGAAAAACCGTCAGAGCGTGGGACTTAAGAATATCAAAGAGCGTTTGTCCTCACAGTGCGGGGGAAGCATCTATATCGATAAAAAAGAAGACGGCACCACAGTCACCATTGTGGTCCCCCAGAAATGATACGGAAAATAAATAATAAGGAAACATATTAAAGCCATATATAATAAGAAACACATAAGAAATGTTACGCTATCACAAAAATATAATGAAAAAAGCAAAAAATGCCCGTTTATCGGGCATTTTTCTTTGTTTCGCTTTTGCTACGCTTTAGCGTTTATCATATAGCTTGATGATCGAATAGTAGAATTTTATGTCCGGAAACGGACTGATACAATAAATCATTTGGTTTATGAGGTGACGATATGAGTTTTCTCGATCTTAACGTAACTGAAGAGATAATCGACAGGGTTATAGGAACGGATGTTGAATGGAACTATTCCTATGAAAACGAGCACGAACATGAATATATGCTTGACAGAAATCTTGAGATAATGCAGGAGATCGAAGATCTTCCTGATGATCCGGCAATTGATGATCCTGCGATAAAGCGTATCAAAGAGCAGCTGAGGTTGTTTCTTGATGTTGGTTCATCCGGAGACAGAAAGCTTATTTCGGATACGGCAAAGGAACTGACAAGTCTTTGCGAAGATTATATTCAGAAAAATCCCGAGCCTGCCCAGGAAAGCAAACAAAAAGTAAATCTGGTGAGGCAGCTTTATTCCGGACTCCACAGGGAAATGACCTATCAGCAGATAGGACTTACTCCCACCATCGATCCTTCGGATGTCACTCCTGAAGAGCTTGAGGAGGAGATGGTTCAGACCGCCGTCAAGCAGAGCGCGCTGGAAGCGGTTGAAAACGGTGTAGGAACGCTTAAAAACAGGCTGAAGATCTACAGAAAAGATCTGAAAAAGCTTTTAGAGTCAGGGAAAGATACAGAAGGCTTTGATAAGCTTTACGAAGCCGCCGAAAAATTTGACAGGCTTGATGATCACTCAAGTCTCAGCGATATAGGCAATGTACTAAATGACCTGAAGGATGCAGCTGATGCTTAT
>ONTX01000119.1 GCA_900320825.1 uncultured Lachnospiraceae bacterium
CTCCATCCGTCACGAATGATCTCTTTAACGGAAGTACCGATGTACTTAGCTGCCGATCCGTATCCGGGAGTGTGGTCGGTAAGAGCAAGGTCATTATCAATGGTCTTGGGGCATCCTACAAAGCGGATCTCAGAACCTGAGATGATCGCATAATCGGAAAGCTTCTTGATGGTATCCATTGAATCGTTACCACCGATGTAGATGAAGCAGTCGATCTCGAGTTCGTCGAGCATTTTGAAGATCTTCTCATAAAGCTCTCTGTCTTCATTTATGTTGGGAAGCTTATAACGGCAGGAACCAAGATAAGCTGAAGGAGTTCTCTTAAGAAGTTCCGCATCAAGTCCTGTCTGGATGTGCTCTGAAAGGTCGACGTATCTTCCCTCCATAAAGCCCTGGATACCATGGATCATACCGTAAACCTTGGCATATCCTCTGTCCTTAGCGGTACGGAAAACACCTGCCAGTGATGAGTTGATTGCGGCGGTAGGTCCGCCTGACTGTCCGACGATGACATTTCTTTTCTTAGCTTTAGCCATTTTTGCTTCCTTTCTGCTGTCGTTTTATTTGGATCCCGGTAAGCACTCCGAAACCCCCAGTAAACAATATTATATCAGAAAAAAATACCAATAAAAATACAAAAATCAACACGGATTTTGGAGATTTTTCACTAAAACCGCTGCGAACGCGGGTAAACATGGGGAGGGTTCCCCTGTTTGAACGCGGATAAACAGGAGAACCGTCCCCATGTTTTATCTGCCTCTGACCGCAAAGATGTACTGCTGCATTATGCCGTTATAGGGATGGTATTTTTCAAGAGGAAACCTACCGTCATAATATGTATCCAGTGCCCTCTGTATCCATACATCTATGGGGAAAAGATCCAGTCTGTGGAAACCGAAAAGTGCGGTACAGTTGGCAACCTTTACACCGACTCCGTTTAATGACATAAGTGTATTCAACAGTTCTTCATCATCAAGACTCTCAAGATGCTCAGCCGAAAGATCTCCGTGATAAAAAGCCTCTGCTGCGCCGTGTATGTAAGGTGCCCTGTAACCCAGTCCGCAGGACGACAGAACTCCGCTCTTTAGTTTAAAAAGTTCCGCGGGTGAGGGAAAATCATAAACATCCGTCCCCGGAATCTTTCTTCCCACTGCTTCACAAAGCCTTTCCACACTTGTCTTAATGGCAGGAATGCTTTTTCTCTGTGAAATGATAAATGTAATAAGTGTTTCAAAAGGATCCTGGCATATTATCCTGATGCCCTCTCCTTCTTTGGCAGCATCCGATAGAAAACTGTCGGACGCATCCGGCATTTTCCTTATCTTTGAATAATCAAGATGGGCATCAAAATATCTTTCCCATAAGGAGATATCTGACGGCTTACAGTTACGTGATAAAAATGTGATCTCTATACCGCCCCTTTTTTCACGGGCTGATATGAGTCTTCCGAAGGCAGGGATGACATACTCATCATCAGAAACATATATCCATCTGAAACACTGGCCGGACCTTTCTATCCTGCCAAGATCAGCTCCGCCTTTTGTTTTTATGATCAAGCTCTCACTCATAAAGATCAGAAACCTTTTTTCTTAAGATCGGCAACAAGGCCGACATAGAACTCACGGACATCAAAACCCGGGATATTCTCTCTGTTAAGATCTATCATGTCACCATGGGATATACCGCGCATTCCGGGAGCTTCAAGCATGTGGAATTCGTGACCCCAGGGGAATGAATCCGTTGCCACAAGTCCGTCGTTTTTACCGTCAAATATACCAACATATCTGTAGGTCATATTAAGAGGAAAACGTCCGCCCCTTGCTTTTTTCAGTATGGATCCGTAGCTTTGGATATATACGCCCTGAGGATCCTTTATACGTTCATTGAAATCACGGCAGGCGCTTGCGGTAAGATCCCTGCAGGCCCCTATAAAATCAGGATTGTAATCACCCATACGGTGAAGAGCTGTATTATATCCGCCTGCAACTGTTTTCTGGATCTTCTCGGGAATCTTATCCAGAAGATAATCCGCAAAATCACAGCCTCTGTGAGGAGTGTTGATGGTGGTAAGAGATGCAACATGCTTTGCAATCTCAGGATCGCTCATTGCACATCTTGCATCGAGTCCTCCCTTTGAATGAGCGATAATGTTGACCTTGGGTGATCCTGTAACCTTTACTATCTCTTCTATCTTACGGGCAACCTCCCTGCCCGTGACCTCAACGGGAGCCGCGGACTGCTGCTCGCCGTAAAAGATCCTGCAGCCGTTTGTCATCAGTTCCTTCGGTATCCTGCCCCAGTAATCAAGGTATTTGAAATCCCTGAAAAAAACTCCGTGAAGAAGGAGCACCGGATATTTTGTTGCACAGATCTGTTCCTGTCTTCTTTTTTCATTAAGAAGTGCTTTATCATTTTCAAACATCACTTCTTTCTGAGTGATCCTGAGCATTATGATAAGCACAACGATATTAACGGGAAAAACAAGCCCGAAAAGTATTCCTATGATCCTGTGTTTTATACCCAGCTGTATGCTGGTGAGATATATACGGATGATGCCTATCCAGAATGTGATGGAAAGAAAAACAGATGCAACGATGATATGTGCGACTATTCTTTTCCAGGATGCGGTAAACAGCACTTCATTTCCGTCTATCACAAGCTGTGACAGAGAAGTTCCGGTATCGTTTACCATGTGGAATCTGAACAGTTCCAGATATGTATAGATGATGGAAATAACAAGGGCTTCAAGAAAAAGGGTAAGCTGGATATTTCCGAACCAGAGCTGTCTTACTCTTCCCTCACGGATGTCCTTACCGTATACATCCGGCCATATCCAGAAGAAAAAGCTCATAAAGATGCAAACAAGCATAACAACGGAATCAAAGGCACCCGAAGAGAGTAAGAAAACAGAATTTGTGCACAAAAGAAGCACAAACAGAATAAACAGATGATAGATTATCCTTGTAATGATATGAAGAGGATTTTTCAACTCATTTCACTTCTTCATAGCGCTGGAAGATCTTATCTTCACCGCAGACATGCTTTGTTCCGTCCGCATCAATGATGATGTAATCCCCTTCACCTATGAAAGTTTTTCCCCTTCTGTGACGAACATAAGGACATACGATGGA
>ONTX01000113.1 GCA_900320825.1 uncultured Lachnospiraceae bacterium
CGCAAGAAGCAGAAATACATTAACGTATTTATTTTTATGAAGTATCCTGCTGCCGATAAATACCACCGGCAAAAAAGCAGTTATAAAAATCAGTGAACTGAAAAGCATATCTCACCGCAAAATTCTTATTTTCCGAACTGTTTTATTATACACCAAACGCAGCTTTATTGCATTAAAAAAGGGTGTTTTACGCACTTTATCCCAGTTTCTCGGAAAGGATCATCTTAACGATCTCAAGCCCCCGAAGGAGTACGGTATGGGAGATGCGAACCGTATCATATCCCGCTGCCGCCATATTTTCAGCCTCATCCGCATGTTCAAGGTAGTATGCGCAGATATCCGGAAGCTCATCATATGATGCGAAGGTCTTAAGATGGGTTCCCGTCTCAAGATTGCCGTCAAAGAGCCTGTCACTGTCAGTTACGCAGAAAGCCTCTGAACCAAGGATATCCCATATTCTCTGGGGAAGTCCCTTTTTAATGGTCCTTGAAGTAAGGTTAAGGTTTATCACAGAGGACCTGAAGACCGTGGGCATTTCCGTCAGGGTATTTACTCCGCCGTGGATCACCACATTTTTCGAAATCTCCGATGTATCTGATCTTGTAAAAAGGTGAACAGTTCCTTCCGGAAGGGATTCTCCCAGCATATTAAGGACCTTTATGCGGTCAAGACTTGTCAGATGGTTTCCCAGATAGTTATTAACGGCAACATATCTGTCCATATCCGTTACGGCTTCGGGATTTTCATAAAAGCCGGGATCTGCATCCTTAAGGGCGCGTATATCATTCTCCGTCAGACCCTTTTCGATGATATCAAGACCTCTTTCCTTAAACTGGGCCTCAACCAGTTCTTCCATATGGTCGAGAGCGGATTTTTCAATCTTGCCCTGCTTTTTCAGAAGGGCATACCTGTCCTTTTCATTATATAAAGAGCCGATAAAGGAAACTCCGTATTCGTAGGTTTCAGGGAATGGAATGACAGCCAGTCTCTCGGCCGCAGCTCCCAAAGGCATATAGAACACGCGTCCCGGGCAGATGTCCTTAAGGCTGTCATACTGGTCCTTATCAAAAAGATAGACTCTGTTGCATTTATTTTTTATCTCGGGGCTGTAGATTTCCGCAACCGGGCAGTCAACGGAAAGAGCCGCATAGATGATCCCCACTCTTTCACAGACAAGGGAAATGAAAGGGAAAAAGTCTATAGAAAACACAAAAAGAGGCTGCTCTGATGCAATGGCTTCCAGCAGGATCCTTACTCTTTCCTCCCCCGGGATATCTTTACGCTCCATCTCCACAGTGACTTCGGAAACCTGAAGTCCTGCCGTTGCGAAAGCGTCAATAAAATCAGGTTCACATATGCTGTTGTATCTGTAAAATAATACTTTCATGGAAATATCTCTTCTATTGCGTCATACAGGTCATCCATCTTAAGAAGCTGTGATACTCTTCCCCTGAGTTTTGACGCTCCGGGCATTCCGTGGGTATACCAGGCAAGATGGGCTCTCATTTCTCTGACTGCTATGTATTCACCCTTATATTTCAGGAGTAGGTCCGCATGTCTTTTGGCTACTCTTCTTTTTTCGGCGTTGTCGGGAACAAAGATCTCTCTTCCCTCTGCCATATCCGTGATCTGTCTGAAGATCCAGGGGTTGCCTCTTGTTGCCCTTGCTATCATTACGCCGTCACACTCGGTTTCCTTCATCATTTTCATGGCATCTTCGGGGCAGGTAACATCGCCGTTTCCGATAACGGGGATCTTCACCGATTCTTTAACCTGTCTGATGATGTCCCAGTCCGCTTCGCCGGAATAATACTGGGCTTTAGTCCTTGCGTGAACGGCAATGGCGCTTACTCCGGCATCCTCTGCGATCTTTGCGATCTCCACCGCATTTACGTGCTCTGCATCCCAGCCTTTTCTTATTTTGACAGTGACGGGCTTTTTGGGGGAGTTTTTGACCATTGCTCTCAGGATGTTTCCTGCAAGGTCCGGATCTTTCATAAGGGCAGATCCTTCTCCGTTTCCCGCAACCTTGGGCACGGGGCAGCCCATGTTAAAATCGATTATCTCAAAGTCGCCGTCCTGGAGCCGTGCGGTAACGTCACCTAAGATATCGGGTTCGGAGCCGAAAAGCTGCATGCTTACAGGGTGTTCGGTCTCCTCCGTTTCAAGCATTTTGACGGTGTTTTTGTTGTTGTAGGAGATGGCTTTGGCGCTGACCATTTCGGCACAGACGAGGCCGGCACCGAGTTCGGAGCAGATGATGCGGAAGGCGGTGTCAGTTACGCCTGCCATAGGGCCGAGGATATAGTTGTTTTTTAGTTGTACGTTGCCGATGTTCATAATTAGGGACACGGGTCCTGCCGGGAAGTATTAGTTTTTTCATTTTGCAGTGCCGGGCGGGGATGCTGTTAACGAAAGGGTTTTGGTTGCAACGCAGGCCATTCGCTTCGCTCAGGCCAGGCGACGGCATCCCTTCGCGGGCACTGCAATTCAAAAACTAATACATTCCCGTCACCCGTGGACGGAATTATAATTCAATCTGTTCGTTAAGTATTAAAACTCGATAATACGCTGTAAGAGACTCGAAGAGTTCAGCTCTGTTCTTGCGGATCTCGCCGAGGAGGAGGCCGGCGGAGACGGAGTCGTACATGATGTCGGTTTCGTCCGCGTGGGCATCGAGGTAGATCTCACCGTCATCTTCGAAGGAGATGGTAAAGATGCCGCCGACTTCTTCCGTAAAAAGGACCGCGATTATGTGGAGGTCCTTTTGAATGGACTCGGGTACTTTTTCGAATTTGGGGTTGAAGTAGTATTTTTTGTCATAGGAGTTGGCGCCGCAAAGCACCATCCTGCCATCCGCCATATCATTTTCTGTCATCATTTTTTCTTCAGACATATCCGTATATTCCTCTCACCGACACTTCGCCGGAATTAACTTCATGTACTTTTCCGTCAGGGGTTTCCACAAGGAGTTCGCCAAGGTCGTTTATTCCTCTTGCGATGCCGTCGTATTCGCCCTTAGGGTCAAGAACCCGGACTTTTCTTCCCGCGTTCACCAGTCGGTCATAGTATTCGCCCCTGACAAAATCCAGGCTTTTTTCTTCTTCAAAGCGTCTGACCATGGGACCGAAGATGTTAAG
>ONTX01000355.1 GCA_900320825.1 uncultured Lachnospiraceae bacterium
CGCTTTCAAAAATTTCACGGCTACTACCATGAGTGTTGAAAGTACCAATGGAGATGTTAGTCTTTTTGACAATACGGAAAAAGAACTTGAGATTTTTGAAGGCATGCGTCTTCGTGGCGGAAACAGCATTAAGACAGGCTCAGACGGACTTGCGGATGTGCTTCTTGATAAAGACAGGATCGTTGTTGTCAGGGAAAAAAGCCATGTCACTTTTCATCAGAGGGGTAAAAAACTCCGTCTGGATGTGGAAGACGGCGATGTTTTTTTCCATATAAGAAATAAACTTGATTCCGGTGAGGAACTGAAGATCGATACCGTAACAATGAGCATCGGTATCAGAGGTACATCGGGACTTACCGCTGTACATGACAAGAAGGAAGCTCTTTATCTTACGTCAGGAAAAGTTTCTATTGATGTTTCAGATCCTGATGGTGAAAAAGAGGAAGAATACGACCTTAAGGCAGGGGAAGTCCTTAAATGCGATTATTCTGACGGTGAACTTAAGGTCACAAAAGAGACATTTTTACCGGAAGATATGCCAAGGGTGCTCCTTGAAGAGATAACAAAGGATATTCAGCTTCTTAAAACCGTGCTTGATGAGACGGGCTGGGAGCCCTACGATCTGATCCTTGCGGCTGAAGATATGAGCGTGGAACTTGATGAGGAAATATATGCATATCTTCTTGAAGTGAGCGATCTTGATGAAACCGAACCGGAAGTGGCAGATATTACCGAAGAGGCTGAAGATGAGGAATTCGTACCTTTGCCTTATGAAGGCTGGGGAGGACTCTACAGCGGAAGCAATGGCGGAACTTATTATTATGTATGGCTTGAAGACCAGACTTCCATGGCAGGTCAAACCGGTGCCGGAACCATAAGACTTCTATGGAAGGGTAATTCAGCGTATTTAGAAGGCACTGATTTAACTAATGATACTCCCCATGATATTTTTTATGACATGGTTGATAACGGATATTTGATAAGGCCCGGATGGAATGGCGAAGATTCTTCCATACTCACAATAGATGAAGACGATATGGGAAATCTTTCCGGAAGGATCTTCTGTTTTGGTTTCTGGCTACAGAGGGATAATTCCTTAGGCTACGATGGAAAGACCATGAAGTATATGACAGGTGAAACAGGTGATGCAAAAAACAGTGATGAACTTGTTGATGACCTGGAGTGGAGAAATGCATATTATGAATATTTCTTCGGAGATGATACATATTATCATGGCCTTGAAGGAGAGATTCAATTCAGGACAATCTACTTAGATGGTGATAATGTTCCCGAGATAGTATTTAAAGAACACAGCTTTGATGATGCCTTGACAATTGCATCCTATGATAGAAAAAACGGTGTGCATGAACTTTTACAGGTATATTGTGAAACCGCTTATTATATACCCCGAAGCGGATATATGTACTATGACCGGGAAACCTGGAGCAGCCCTCAGGGATATTATCGTATGACCGATGGGGATAACGGTAAATACGGATTTTTTGAATATACTTCCGAAAATGCTCCTGCAGGAGTATCCGGCAATCTTGAGAAGATCGGGGATTTTTATCTGAGCATGACAGAGGGCGGCATGGATTATCTTCAGATGCAAAGCTATCTGGACTGACGGCTTATAAGACTTTCAGGACCGGTGACTATTAATACATCCGGAGAAAAGGATGTAAAACTGTCAGAAATAAGAGTCATGAAAAAGATGCCTGTAATATGGATTCATGGTATAATCATTATGGTTTGATATTTATTTAACAATAGGTGCTGGGATGGTTACTAACGACGAAGGAATAGTACGTTTTAAACATACGATAATGGAAGAGGTCTGCAGGCTTGCATGGGCGGGCAATCTTAATGAGGACAGCAAGGCTGAACTTGTAAATAAGATCATTCCCGGTCCCAAGCCTTTATTCAGATGCTGCATTTATAAGGAACGTGAGATCGTAAGGGAGCGTATCCGTCTTGCCTGCGGTCTTGATACTTCGGATAATGTGGGATCCAGGAACGTGGTCCAGGTCATTCATGCAGCCTGTGACGAGTGTCCTCTTTCAGCATATTCCGTAACCGATAACTGTAGGTTCTGTCCCGGTAAG
>ONTX01000431.1 GCA_900320825.1 uncultured Lachnospiraceae bacterium
ACTTCCCGATTCGATCAGGATCCCGCATATTTTCCTGTCGTTAATATACAGATCGTTTATTCCCTTTATTACAGGCTGCTGCCCCGTAAGTTCACGGATTGCGTTGCAGACACAAAGTCCGATAAATCCCGTGATCAGATCGCTTCTGCCATATGAAATGTATTGCGGCTTAAGGATCATACTCATGTACAATCCGCCGCTCGGCGAAAAAAATGAATGATCTTTTCTTCCCCTGCCGCCGCTCTGGCTCAATGATATCACGCAGGTTCCATGATCTGCGCCTTTGACTGCCAGTTCCTTGGCAAGATCACTCGTTGATCCGATCGTATCAAATACCTGTGTTTTATCGGCAATATCCTTAAGGTCTGCGGGCAGGCACGCTCTTATTCCTTCGATCGAAACGATATCGCTGTTCCGGGAAAGTCTGTACCCTTTGTTGCTTACGGCTTCAATAGCATATCCCCTGCTTCGCAGTTCGTTGACCGCTTTCCACACGGCATTACGGGATATGTCGTGTAATGAGGCAATATCCTCTCCGGATACGAAATCATCTTTATTCTGTTCAAGTACAGATAATACCTTTTCCGTTGTTTTCATCAGATCTCAAGAAACCTGCGAAGTTCCGGCAGATTATCGGCTGCCTCTTTTCTTCCAAGTTCATAAACTCTCTTAAGCTCATCGGGGTTTGATTCGGTACGGCCGATGCCCAGATCCTCAGGCGGCCTTATGACAAAGACTCTGCCCTCTTTTTCCTCTTTGATGATCTCCTCGACCTGGTTGTTATACATCTCATGACGGACTTCCATTGCCTTTATCACATTCGGATACTGCTTCATGAAAAGTTTCATAAGAGGGATCATCGAACTTTTGCTCTTACGATAATCTATCGGCTGGGTCAGGATTATCACATTTCTGTTATATCCCTGCTCTTCAAGATACTTAAACGGAATGGAATCCACTATTCCGCCGTCAAGCAGCTTATGGCCGTCAGCCTCAACAACCCTTGACACGAGCGGCATCGAAGCGGAAGCCTGCATCCATTTAAAATCCTCATCACCGCCGTCGCTGCATAGATGATATAAAGGAAGTCCCGTTTCCACATCGGTCGTTCCTATATAGAACTTCATCGGGTTTTCGGCAAAGGCCTTACGGTCGAATATATCAAGTTTATTCGGGAGTTCGTCGTAACAGAAATCAACTCCGTAAAGATCTCCCGTTTTAAGTAATGAGCGGATGCTGCAATATCTTTTGTCATTGCAGTATTTCATATTGTAGCGTATCGGGCGTCCTATCTGGTTCGATTTAAAGTTACAGCCGAATACGGCACCGGCCGAGATCCCTGCTGCACCGTCAAAGGTTATCCCTTCTTCCATGAATACATCAAGAACTCCGCAGGTGAACATTCCGCGCATTGCTCCGCCTTCCATGACAAGTCCGGTTTTGTATTTCTTTCCTTCTGAATCTGACATCTTTACCTCACAAAAAACAATGTACGGATACGATCTTTACCGCATCCGTACATATTTTACCATGATAATCCCCATAGGGATATTATTTTATATCAAGTTTAGGCGGCTCATCCATTGTGTCTGAGACGTATTTTCCATTCTTCCTGCGCTGTCTGACACATTCGGTGAGCAGATACTCGATCTGACCGTTTATTGACCGGAAATCATCCTCTGCCCATTCGGCTATCGCATTATACAGTTTTTCGTTAAGCCTTAGCGGAACCTGTTTTTTATCAGCCATTTGTATTCCTCATAATGGTTTACATAATAACATATGTCTTTTCTGTCCTATGCCGGTTTAATACAGGCTTCCCGTATTAACTATAGGCTGTGCGTCATGATTGCCGCAAAGAACAACAAGAAGATTTGAAACCATCGCTGCCTTACGCTCGTCATCAAGATCGACCATCTTTGTTGAATCAAGTCTGTCAAGAGCCATCTCGACCATTCCGACTGCACCGTCCACGATGAGTTTTCTCGCATCCACTATTGCTGCTGCCTGCTGACGCTGGAGCATTGCTGCTGCTATCTCGGGAGCATATGCAAGGTATGTGATACGGGCATCTACTATTTCAAGGCCTGCGTCCGCAACCTTACTCTGGATCTCATCCTTTATCTTGCTTACAACGATCTCTGTCGAACCTCTTAATGAACCGTCATCCGCTATACCGTCACCTGTCGTATCGATGTTCTCAGCCATATCGTAAGGATAAAGCTTGACCACATTACGTACTGCACTGTCACACTGTAAAGAAAGGTACTCTTTATAGTTATCTACGTTGAACACTGCCTTTGCTGTATCAGCTACCTTCCACATAACGGCCACCGCGATCTCAACGGGATTACCGAGGACATCGTTTACCTTCTGCTTGCTGTTGTTAAGAGTCATGACCTTTAACGAGATCTTCTTTGAAAACATTGATTCGCTGCTGACCGCTACACCGCTTCCGCTCGCTGCTGCAGCCGGATGACCCTTGGGCTCAACAATATCTCCGCTCTGGCCAAGCTTTGTTGCGGCTGCGGGATTAAATGCGGTACAGAAGGGATTTACAAAGAAGAATCCGTCGCCCTTAAGTGTTCCGACATATTTACCGAAAAGCGTGAGCACGAGAGCTTCGCCCGGTTTTAATACCTTAAGGCCAAGGAATAAGATCCATCCGAATACCAGATAGCAGAAAAATAAAAC
>ONTX01000151.1 GCA_900320825.1 uncultured Lachnospiraceae bacterium
CTCACGGTATTCCATGATGGACTTTAAGGCTTCGTCATTCATGCCCTTTACAATGAGGGATGCGACTTCGCCGTTTAAGCAGGCACTTGATGCGATGAGGCCTTCGTGGTACTGCCTCAGAAGTTCTTTATCAACTCTTGGTCTGTAATAAAAGCCTTCGGTGAAACCGCGGCTTACCAGCTTAAGAAGGTTGCTGTAACCTGTATTGTTTTCTGCAAGAAGGATGAGGTGGTAGTATTTTTCGTCTCTTCCGGTCTTGTCAAATCTGGAGCCGGGAGAAACGTAGACTTCGCATCCGATGATGGGTTTGATGCCCTGTCTTTTGCACTCGTCGTAAAAATCGATGACACCGTACATAACGCCGTGGTCGGTGATGGCTGCGGCGTTCATTCCAAGCTCTTTGACGCGGGAAACGTAGTCGGTGATGCGGTTCATGCCGTCAAGGAGGGAGTATTCGGTGTGGGTGTGGAGGTGAACAAAACTCATATTTTTCTAACTTAGTCACGTGGCGGTTTATGTTGTATTATGCTTTGAGGGCTGCGCTTTCGCCCGTGTCCTCACGCAACGGTACTAAACTCACACTACACTACGTTTGTGTTCGTTAAGTACCGGCGTTGCGGAGGGCCCTCAAAGCATAAATACAACACTCCCGCCACTGGTTAATTAGTAAACGTACAGTTTATTACCTGATATCTCTTCGTACGCCTCAATTATTTCCGGAAGAGGTATCGCCCAGTAGCGGTTGGGGTAGAGGGAGTAGGCGAAGGCCATGCAGATGAGGCGGCCCTGTTCGTCGAAGACGGCCGATCCCGAATCACCAAGCTGAAGGGGAAGATCTATCTCGGTTTCAATATGGGGGCTGATAAATTCAATGGTCTGGTTTTTATTTACAAGCTGGCCGTATGTGTAATGATCGATGGTCCCGTCCAGTTCCATTCTCTCAAGGCCAAGTTCAATGTGGTCGCTTTCTCTCAGGCTTTTCCAGTAGGTCATGTCTATATGGACGGTTGAGATGATATCCGTGAAATAGTCCGGAAGATCCGAAAGGCTCACCTTAACCACCGCAATATCATAATAATCATCATGCCCGATCACGGTTCCCATTACGTGATCCGAAGTATAAAAAGTCACTTCGCATTCGTTATTTGAAATAACAACGTGGGAATTTGTCACCACATAAAGATCCGTATCCGTTATCTGGATGATATATCCGGAGCCTCTGGTGCTGACGCCTGCCTGCTTTTCAACGCTGAGACTTACAACCGTCGGCATTACATCGATCAGAGTATCATCTATGGACTGGTTTGAAAAAAGCCCCGTGTCAAATTCATTTATCGCACCGATAAAGATGGCATTTTCCCTGGTGACATCACGTGTGCCGATCAGGCTCTGGATCTCCCCGGCGCTCATAACATACAGATTTACTTTTTCCGTAGTCTTAAGTCCGTAGGAATCGGTAACGGTAAACTTAAGCTCGGTGACCGACCCTTCAGTAAGATCAGGGTTAGCCGGGGTCATCTTTATCTTATCCGAAAGATCCCCATCCACCACGTCTACCGCAGATACATAATCCAAAAGATTGTAATCTTCGCCTGATGCAACATAAAGATCACAAAGTTTATCGAACTCGGGAGGAAGGTCCACTATGTAAGGAATGCATACCTTTGTGGAATTGCCGGATGAATCACATGCCTCTATCCATGCCGCATGCATACCAAGATCCAGGCAGTTTGTATCCAAAGGCATTTTTGTATCTGTGACAAAATCCACCACCACATCTTTGTCTGCATCCTTGACATTCCTGATAAGATCCGAAGGTGTAAGAACTGTCCACTGCTTAAAGCAAAGTTCTTTGTCATACATGCACACTTCGGGAGGCGTGGTGTCTTCAAGCTCCAAAGGGAGAGTAAAGGCTTTACCGGGACAGTTTATTTTGATCTCATAATTCCCGGGTTTTCTCTCGTTCACATCCGAAAGATCCACCTTTGCAAAGTGCATGGCAAGAAAACCCGCATCCAGATACTCTGCGGGATCATCACTTATATCGGTTCCGAGTTCGTATGTGACGGATTCATTTTTTAATTCTGCGTGAAGTAAAAAGAAAAGGCTGACAACTATGCCTGCAGCCAAAAAGACAAAAGCAAGGATCCCAAGGACCAGGCTTCGACGGTCTTTTGATTTATCCGAAAAGAGATTTTTCATACTCTGTGATCTTTAAAATACCTCGCAAGATACTGAGCGATGCGGTATCTTCCGTTTTCGTTATAGTGAATGCCGTCAAGAAGAATATAATCTTCCCAGTTTTCCTGCTCAAATCCCGGGATATCCGTCAGGCAGATATAGGGGACTCCTTTTTTTTCGGAAACACTGATGACGGTATCCCTGTACTCGGGAAGCACCGATCCGCCTTCATCCATTATGTAATATCCGAAATCATATTTTCCCAAATATCCCGGAACAAGGGTCACGATCCGGGCTTCGGGGTAAGAAGTTTTGAGAGTATCTATTATATACTCCATGTTTGATTCAAACTCCGGAATGGGTTTGCCGCCGAGATAATCATTTATTCCAAGTTCCACAAAAATGATGCAGTCCTTTCCCGAAGTTCCGGCGAGGTCAGATGCGGCAAGTCTGTAGGATGAATATGAGATATATCCCGAAACTTTGGAATCAAAACGTGATACATCGCACTTTCCCGCAAAGTGTTCAAAAGCAACGGCCATGGGATCTGATGAGTCATTTACCTGGTATGCGGATAATCCGCCCTGGCCCAGATTATAAACTTTTGATCCGGTCATCTCCGCAAAAAATGTGGATATAGCGGTTTCTTCCCTGTAATTTCCGAAAATGGAATCTCCGAAAAAGATTACTTTTTTGCCGGCAAGGTCTGCGTATGACGCGTATACATCATCCCGTTTTTTTGAATCTTCGATCACTTTATCCATAACATCATTAACCGTATCAACCCTAAGGGTGCAGCCAAGGGACATGATATCCGAAGCAAGAAGTTCATCGGCAACATCGGTGCTCAGATGCGTTTTTCCGATTCCGGCCCTGAGACACTCAGGATAAAGAACCCACTCCCGTACGGAATGATAAATAAAACGGACATTTATCAGATCATAAAACTCACGAACGGGAGTGATATAAGCAAGCCTTGCATCTTCAAGTTCCTGCCCCGAAAGTGAATTCCAAAACGATGCATTGTCATCGGGATACTGGACAAGGAACATGCAGTAGGGATGGGCATTGCAAAAATCCCGGATAAACTCAAGGTTTTTAATATAAGTATCCTTATTGGAACAGGACTGGCGATATGCCGCATAAGGATCTATTCCAAGAAGTATATAAGGAGGATAGTCCTCACCGAAGGCTTCATCCAGGTCTTCAAGGTAATCCGCAAACATGCGGAGTGAGGAAAAATTCTTTGGAGCCACATAGGAATCGGTATCGAAAAATTCGGTGAAAAGCCTGTCACTTACTCCCGAATCATACATATATGCAATGATGGAGCCTTCCTTGGGAGAAACGGGAACAACATAATACGCTCCCCTTCCAACGTCTTTTATTCCGGTTATCTTTCCCGGTGCTTCAGCACATGCTCCTTTGCCGGGTTTTAATACAAAAAGCCAAAGGCACACCATGATGGCCGTCAATAAAACAGCCGAAACTACAGTCAAACCTGCTATAACAAAAGGACGGCTCTTTTCAGAGCAGAATTTTTCTTTTACTTTTTTTACGAAACCAATCATTTTACTTCCAGACTTTTACTTATTTTTCCACAAGATTATACCATATGAACGGGGAAAAGTATTGCAAAGGCAGTTTCATAAACTGCCGAAAATATGTTATAATAATCAAGCTTATGGGCATTTTAACTTAAACTTTTTTTGTGGAGAGAAAATGGATAACGTAGCGGTACTCATACCCTGTTATAACGAAGCACAGACCATAGCCAAGGTAATCGGTGATGTACAGAAAACAATACCCGATGCCGTTATTTACGTATATAACAACAATTCCACGGACGATACCGAAAAGATCGCAAAAGAATGCGGTGCCATCGTCCGCAACGAATACAAGCAGGGCAAGGGAAATGTCATCAGGAGAATGTTCAGGGAGATAGATGCAAAGTGCTACCTCATGATCGACGGAGACGACACCTATCCCTTGGAGAGTGCTCCCGAGATGATAGATCTCGTGCTCAACAAAAACTCCGACATGGTAGTGGGTGACAGACTTTCTTCCACATATTTTACCGAGAATAAGCGCCCCTTCCACAACTTCGGAAATTCTCTCATGAGATGGGGCATCAATAAGCTTTTCAGAGCAGATATCAGAGACATCATGACCGGCTACAGAGCCATGAGTTATGATTTCGTCAAAACTTTCCCCGTTTTTTCAAAGGGATTTGAGATTGAGACAGAGATGTCCATCCATGCAGTCAACTATAATCTCCAGGTGGACAATGTGGTGGTAGAGTACAGGGACAGACCCGCGGGAAGTGAGAGTAAACTCAACACTCTCCCCGACGGATTCAAGGTCATCCGCAAGATGTACACCCTTTACAGAAACTACAGACCCATGGAGTTTTTCGGGATCATTGCATTTCTTCTTATGATCGTAAGCCTGATCTTTATGGTTCCCGTTATCGGTGCATATGCAGAGACAGGGCTGGTTGAAAGATTCCCCACCCTCATTGCCTGCGGCTTTGTATTCATGGCGGGACTCCTTTCACTTTTCACAGGAATGATCTTAAAAGCGGTAGATTCCAAGGACCGCAAGGATTTCGAATACAGATACACAAGGATTCACGACAGGCTTAAGAGTGCCTCCAAGGAAAACAACTAATGGAAAAGATCAGTTTCATCATCCCCTGCTACAGATCGGAAAATACCATA
The DNA here is from genome assembly GCA_900320825.1 of uncultured Lachnospiraceae bacterium. Taxonomy (GTDB): domain Bacteria; phylum Bacillota; class Clostridia; order Lachnospirales; family Lachnospiraceae; genus AC2028. The sequence continues at coordinate 4,902 of ONTX01000151.1, forward strand.
GGCTCCGTTGTCGAAGAGATCAAGGAGACCATGGCTAAGATACAGGACAGATTCGATTACAACATCTTCCTGATAAATGACTCATCCCCGGACAATACCGCAGGAGTGATCAAAGAGCTTTGTGATAAAAATAAGTTCATCAAAGGAATCTCCTTTGCCAGAAACTTCGGACAGCATGCGGCTCTCATGGCAGGCCTCAGAAACGCCGACGGCGATATCTGCGTGTGCCTTGATGATGACGGTCAGACTCCCGCAGAGCAGGTGGTAAGACTTCTTGATAAGCTTGATGAAGGCTACGATGCGGTCTATGCAAAATATGATCACAAAAAACACTCAGGCTTCAGGAACTTCGGAAGCCGCGTAAATGACATGATGCTCAGGATCATGTTAAATAAACCCAAGGAACTCTTTGTTTCCAGCTATTTTGCGGTAAAAAGATTTGTTGTAAATGACATGATAAAGTACGAGAACTCATACCCTTACGTTATCGGTCTCGTGCTCCGCTCCACCACCCGCATAACCAATGTGGAGATAGATCACAGGGAGCGCATGGAAGGAGCAAGCGGCTATACTCTTAAAAAGCTGCTCAACCTCTGGTTCAACGGCTTCACCGCTTTTTCCGTAAAGCCCTTAAGGATTGCAACGGTCATCGGCGGGTTCTCTGCGGTTTTAGGACTTCTCTACGGCCTCTATGTCATCATCAGAAAGCTCATGTTCCCTGATGCGGGAATGATGGGTTATGCCGCTATCATGAGTGCCATCGTATTTTTCGGCGGAATGATACTCCTTATGCTGGGACTTATCGGAGAGTATATCGGCAGGATCTATATCAGCATGAATAATTCACCCCAGTATGTGATCAGGGAAAGCTGGAATCTGGATAAGTGATATGAAGTCCAAAAACCCCAAGACAGTAAACCGCATATGTATCCTTGTGCTCGGGCTTTTGCCCGTCATATCCATACTCTTAAGGACCATAATAAGCCCGGCAGCCCCCTCTCTTCTTACAAGTGAGTGGAATGACGAGCTTTTTTATTTTAAGCAGGTCCAGGCAATAATCGACTACGGATACCCCTTAGGCTACTACGGCTTTAATGAAAGCCACGCTTTAGCTTTTAGCTTTGCGGCATGGAGCCCTGTTCTTGTATGGCCCTGGGTTCTCCTTGGAAGTTTGTTTGGATGGAGCCTTAATCTTGTATTTGTCTATAACCTTATCATCTACATGATCGCGATGGTCATTTTCGGAGTGCTGACAAAACCCTCTCCGAAGCAGACCGCCGTGATCAGCATCTGGTTTTTGTCATTTTTCCTTAATGCAAGATATATCTTTTCCGGCATGCCCGAGGTCATTTGCTTTGCACACCTTATCGTTTACTTTGCACTGATCACGGGATTTATAAGACTCGGAAAAAAAGGCCTTCTGTATGCAGCCATCGTTATCTCCATGCTGATGACCTTCATGAGGCCTTACCTGATACTGTTCCTTATCTTTGCTCTGATCATGAACATTGTATTTAGTGCAAAAAAGGGAAAGAAGGCAAAATGGATTTCAGTATTCATCTCCGGTGTCATCTTCCTTGTGACGGGATTTATCTACTACCTGCTGAACCACTACCTGTCGGCAGAATACCTGATGCCCTTCTTTTTCACCGACTTTATCACAACATTTTTCACCGACGGATTTGCAGCCGGTGTACACAACTTCTTCGGAACCCTTTATTACAAGGGCATGGGCTACATCGAATTCATGAGGGATGCCTTCTATGTGGACCGTGCCGCAGGAATCTTCTTCTGCCTTTTTATCCTGCTGATGGCAGTTCAGGCGGTTCAGGCAATCTTCGAAGGAAGGGAAGTTAAGAAGAAAGCAAAGGAAAAGGCCATAGGCATCACACAGACAAAGTGGTATTTCTTCTCAAGACTTTACATGCTCTTTGCATGTTTTGCACTGCTGATGGCCATACTTTTAATGTACAAGCTCACGGAAGGCAGCAAGCACCTGCTCACATTTATCATGGCAGGAACCCTTCTGATGATCCTGGATGAAAAAAGAGGACTTATCTGCGGAATCATAATGAGCCTTGCCCTTATTTATTTCGGAGTATTCCACTGCAGGGGAAATTTCTACGACTTCGGCATTCCCACAAGAGACAGCGTTCAGGATGCAAGATACGATTACTGGGAAAAGGCATTTGCAGAAGGCATCGAAATAGATATGAGCGATGTACCCTCATACAAAAATGCCATCATCTGGGAATTCGGAGACAAGGTCGGTGACGAAGACGTAGTAACGGATTATCAGATGCTATACGCTCTTCCTTCGGGAACGGGCATAAGCTGCTGTATGGAATATACCGCGGATAATCTTGATTCTGTTCAGTGCAGATATATCTCGGCTCCCGCAGGAGGACGCATCGATAAGCTTTGCAGGGAAGCGGGATTTAAAGAGATCGGAAGGGATGACAGACTGGTGGCCTACGCGAGGTACTAAGCTTCAGGAACTTAACTCTCCGTAAATATCCAGCATCTGCTCTGCCACTGCCTTCGGATCATGATCTTTCAGCATTCGTTCCCTTGCTTTTTTCGCTCTTTCAAGAGCCGCATCATAATCACCCTTAACGGTTTCAATGGCTTTTTTCAGGTTGGCTGCATTTTCCTCAACAGTCTTTTTGGAACTGCAGTCAAAAAGAATGCATTCTTTTTTATCCTCAATAATATCGGGAACACCGCCCACTCTTGAAGCAATGACAGGGGCACCCATGAGAGACGCTTCAACGATGCTGTTGGGAGAATTTTCTATGGCCGAAGGACAGATAAAGATCCCACACCTTAAGTATTCATCCCGCATTTTTTCTGCGGAGATCCTTCCCAAAAATTCTATCCTGCCTTCAAGTCCGCATTTTTCTATCATTTCGGACAGATACTTTCCGTATCCGCAGATCTTGTACTTCGGTTTATCAACAAGATCCTGACCCGCAACACTTATTTTAAGTTCAGGCCATCTTATATCCTTAAGTGCGGTAAGAAGATAATGGAATCCCTTGATGGTATAATCTCCGCCCGCAACAAATATTACATTTTCATCCCGCTTAATACCCTCGGGAACAGGCTCATAGAAAAGACCTCTCATGACCTCCCCGGCATAATGGTAGGTCGCATCAGGTGATAGTCTTCCTGCCCATTTTTTATCAAATGCAGTCCTTCCGCCGATATTTCCCGCAAGCTTTAATGCCTCGAGCTCGTTAACTGCCCTGCTTCTGAATTTTTCATGCTGGTCCTTAATGGAATCCTTACGGATAAAATCCCTGAAGGTTCTTGAAGAAACGGTCTTATCGGGAAGTGAAGAAAGATACTCTCCCGCTATTGCCGCACAGACTCCCTGGAATGTAATAAGCAGTCTGTCCTTTCCCGGATGAAAATGCGCATCCCGGGTGGTTGCAGCTCTTGCCATTGCCAGAGTGTGGGGGTATTCGGTTCCAAAGACATGCACAACATCGGGCCTGAACTCATCAAGAATACGGTTCATCCTCTGCTCAAGGGTTGCGTCATATTTTTCCGGATGGAGCATGTCTTCATAAAAGCAGTAATAAGACGCATTAAATCCGGGTGTCTCAAAAAGGACTCCTCTTTTTCCGTCATGCTCTTCCGAAACAGGAAATGCAACACTAAGAGTCATGCCGCCAAAGGCATCAGATCCTTTTATGGCATTCGATGCTTTTATGGCATCCATCAGCCCTTCAACCCA
>ONTX01000335.1 GCA_900320825.1 uncultured Lachnospiraceae bacterium
CTTCTTGAAAGCGTAGACGTTACTGCAGGTCTCAGCAAGGACGGAGCGGTGATCATCAACTCTTCCAAGACTCCGGAGGAACTCAGACCCCTTCTTAACGGATACGAGGGAAGAGTCTGCACCATAGATGCAAGAAACATCTCCATCGCATACCTGGGAAAATACTTCCCCAACACCCCCATGCTCGCAGCGGTTGTTGAAGTTTCCGGATGTGTTGATAAGGAGCAGTTCCTTAAAGACATGGAAGGTTCCTACAGACATAAGTTTGCAAAGAAACCTCAGCTTGTTGAGGGAAACCTTCAGTGCTTGAAAGCAGCGATGAAGGAAGTAAAAGGTTAACTAAGTTATAAATACATGGAGCACAATATGAGTTTAAAAGCAGAACAGATCAACGAACACATAGCCTGGCAGGACCTTACGACGGGCTGCGAGATCTACGAACCCGCAACCAGCCGCTTGACCAAGACCGGCGAATGGAGATCCAAAACTCCCGAGTGGCTTAAGGAAAAATGCAAACAGTGCCTTCTTTGCGCACCCTTTTGCCCCGATGCCTCCATTCCCGTTAAGGACGGAAAGAGGGACGAATTTGATTACGACCATTGCAAGGGCTGTGGCATATGTATTAAGGCATGTCCCTTTGCCGCAATACGCTGGAAGGAGGAGAACTGATGAGTATCAGAGAAAGACTTTCGGGAAACGAAGCCATCGCGACTGCAATGAGACAGATCAATCCCGATGTGTTTGCAATGTTCCCCATTACACCTTCCACCGAGATTCCCCAGTACTTTGCACAGTACGTTGCTGACGGAAAGGTAGACACCGAATTTATATGCGTTGAGAGTGAGCATTCATCCCTTTCGGCCTGCCTCGGTGCAGAGGCTGCAGGCTGCAGGGCTGTTACCGCTACATCATCTGCGGGACTTTCATACATGAACGAAGTCCTCTATGTTGCGGCTTCTTCAAGGCTTCCCGTTGTGCTTGCCGTTGCGTGCCGTGCACTTACAGGCCCCATCAATATAAACCACGACTATTCCGATTCAATGGCAGAGCGTGATTCCGGATTCATTCAGATCTATGCCGAGAACAACCAGGAAGTATATGATAACTACCTTCAGGCACACCGTATTGCGGAGCATCCTGACGTCAGACTTCCCCTTATGATCTGCGAAGACGGATTCATCACTTCCCATGCCATCGAAAACATAGAACTCGAAGAGGATGAGAAGGTTAAGAAATTCGTGGGTGAATACAATCCCGAGAACTACCTCTTAAAAGAAGAAAATCCTCTTGCCGTGGGCCCTTACGGGATCTCCGCATATTACATGGAGGCTCGTGTGGCACAGGCCCATGCCATGATGAATGCTAAGAAGGTCATCCTTGATGTCGCAGCCGATTTCGAGAAGACCTTCGGAAGAAAATACGGACTTATCGAAGAATACAAAATGGATGATGCCGAGATTGCCATGGTCATCATGGGATCATCCGCAGGAACCGCAAAGGCTGCAGTGGACAAACTCAGAGCATCCGGCGTAAAAGCTGGACTTATCAAAGTCAGGGTATTCCGTCCCTTCCCCGGAGAAGAGATCGCTGCATCACTTTCAAAGTGCAAGGCAGTTGCCGTAATGGATAAGAGTGAAGGATTCTCCGGATGCGGAGGACCTTTGTTTGCAGAGACCTGCGGAGCCTGCATCAACATGAAAGAAAAACCTCTCATGGTCGATATCGTATTCGGACTCGGAGGAAGAGATTTTACCGTAGAGAGCGCAATAAGCGTTTATGACAGACTCGCTGAGATCGCAAAGACCGGGGAATGCGGTGAAATCTATACACATATGGGACAGCGTGAGAGGTAAGTAAAATGGCATATAATCTTAAAGAAGAAATGAATAAAACAGAACGCTTCAATGCCGGTCACAGACTCTGTGCCGGATGCGGAGCGGGAATCGTCTGCAGGGCGATGATGAGAGCTGTTGATGAAAATGACAAGGCTGTCATATGTAATGCAACCGGTTGCCTTGAGGTTTCATCCTTCCAGTATCCTTACACTGCATGGAACGATTCATACATTCACACGGCATTTGAAAATGCTTCATCCACCGCATCAGGCGTATGTGCCGCAGTAAATGCCATGAAGAAAAAGGGCAAGATAGATCAGGATAAAAACTACAAGATCCTGGTAATAGGCGGAGACGGCGGAACCTACGATATCGGATTCCAGTCACTTTCCGGAGCCCTTGAAAGAGGACATGACTTCACATATTTTTGCTATGACAATAATGCATATATGAATACCGGAACCCAGAGGTCATCTGCAACTCCCAGGTTTGCCGCTGCAACCACCACACCGTCGGGAACAGAATCCGTCGGTAAGAAGCAGGATCAGAAAGATCTTACACAGATCGTAGTTGCCCACGGAGTTCATTATGCGGCACAGACCACTCTTTTCGGTAACATGAAGGATTTCCATGAGAAGGCTCACAGGGCTATCTACACAGAGGGACCTACTTTCGTTAACGTCCTTACTCCCTGCCCCAGAGGCTGGAACTATCCCGCAGAAGACCTTATCGAGATCTGCAAGGCTGCCATTGATACCTGTGTATGGCCTCTTTACGAAGTTGTTGACGGAGAGTACAGACTTACCTATGAGCCCAAAAAGAAACTTCCCGTTGAAGAATTCATGTCCAAACAGGGAAGATTCGCTCACTGCTTCAAGAAGGGCAATGAGTGGACCATTGAAGCAGCCCAGCAGTACGTAGATAAAAAGTGGGAAGACCTGCTTTCAAGATGTAAGTGATTTTGGGACATATAAACTTAAAATGATAGGAGAATAAATATGGCAAAACAGCTTTTTACCAACACACATATTCTTTCCTGGCTTACATACTTTTCTGAGAACACGGATATTGACCTTGAACATGTCAAGATCCTTGATATCACAAGGAAGAACAAAAACCTCATTCCCACTGTTGAGGCACACAGATGCACTCTTGTATTTACGGAAGCGGGAGATCAGGATATTTTCTACCGCATGTGGAGCGTAGGGCTTGGTGAGTGCGAGGTCATCTATAACGAAGGCTCAGAGCCTGAGGGCGAGATAAAAAGAAATCTTGTTGCCGACATGATCGACCGCGGCATAAATGCAAGCGCAGGCATGATCGTGCTCAATCCTAATGCAAGAAGCACCATCAAGTTCGGCATGGACAACAAGAATTTTGCCACCGGTTCCGTAAGATACGTGGGAAGCGAGATCCGTTCCGTTATCCTCTCCAAGATGCAGATTGCAGAGAGCAAGAATTTCTGCGTCATCTCAGGTGAGTCCATTGCTGTAGAGACTGCAATGCTCTGCGGTGAAGGCTCTGTCATTGCAGTGGAATACAAAGAGAGTGACAGAGAGACACTTGAAGAAAACGTCGGAAAATTCGGACTTAAGAATATCCACATAATCGATCACGTGGATGCAAGGACCATGAAGGACCTCCCCGTTCCCGATACCACCATGCTGGTTGCATCCGCCAGCATGGAGCAGGAGATCACATTCTTAAAGAGC
>ONTX01000107.1 GCA_900320825.1 uncultured Lachnospiraceae bacterium
GCTTTTTGGGGAAATGAAATTCTTAAGGGAAATTTGATATATCCGAATACTGAAATAATCAGATTTGTTAAAAGAAATTTTAAAAATACCGACATCATGATTCTTGATTATGGATGCGGGGGTGGAAGGAACACCATAGCCCTGCTCAATGAAGGATATAAAGTGATTGCAATGGATTATACCGATGAAGCGGTTTTGCTCACGCAAAAAAAACTGGATTCGATTGGTGTGACTGAATACAAAGTCATAAAAAATGATGGATTTACCATTTCTCTTCCTGAGGGCAGTATTGATGCTGTGATTGCGGATGGAAGTCTTTTTTATAACAGTATAGATGATACTGCTAAAATTGTTTCGGAACTGCAAAAAGTTTTAAAAATGGGTGGCCTTATGTGGGCTGATTTCAGAACTAAGAAGGATTCTTTATACGGACGTGGAAAACAGATAGATGACGGACTGTTTGTTCTTGAGGATGGAACAGGCAGAGAAGGCTGCTCGTATCTTTTTGTCGATGAGAGCGATATTCGGAATATTTTCACGAAAGCAAGAATGGAGATAGTTTCTCTTGATGATTATACCTATTCCGAAGATAACCGACGGAAGTTGAACAGTTGGTTCCATGTTGTAGCCAAAAAGTGATGTTATCATTCTGGTATTTGATAAATAATAAACAATTATGCCAAAATCTTCAGGTAGGTGAATCCCTTACACAGATATCACGGGCAGCAGTGGTTCGGACTTAATAGGGCATGGGAAATTCGTTCCCTTTATGTATAGAGAGTATTCCTGGTCATCGCTATAATGATTGCCTTCGGAATAGCAGTTAACCTGATCAGGTCATATATTTTTAATGGGATAGCAGCCGCGATTTGCAGGAGGATAAGGGTTAATGAAATTAAGCGTTATAGTGCCTGTTTTCAATATGTCAGCTGGTGGCAGGCTTGAATACTGTATAGACTCGCTTATAAACCAAACCATTGATGATATGGAAATCATTGCGGTAGATGATGCTTCGACTGACAATTCGCTTGATATCCTCAGAGGTTATGAGAGCAGACATTCCGGCAGATTTAAGGTGATCGCACAGAAAAAAAACATAAAACAAGGCGGTGCAAGAAACACAGGCCTGAAGGAAGCAAAGGGAGAATGGATCGGTTTTATCGATTCCGATGACTGGATTACACCGGATTTTTACGAAAGCCTTATAAAAAAAGGCGAAGAAACGGGCGCTGATGTTGTCGGCTGCGGATACAGCATAGTCAATCACCATACCTTTGAAACAGGCAGGGTAATAAATGACATAACTCCCGAACAGACCGGCATAATGACTTCCGAAAAACGAAGGGCATTCCTGAAAAACAGCGGAAGCATGGTCATGAAGGTCTACAGGGCATCTCTTATTCGTGATAATGATCTTTCTTTTCCCGAGGGGATATTCTATGAGGATAACTGCGCCGGACCGGTTTGGTCTATGTATTATAAGCATTTTGAGTACATAGACAGACCTATGTATTATTACTACCAGCATGGATCGTCTACAGTCCATACCATCACCGCCGACGGATGCAAAGACAGGACGAAGGCCGCAGAGCTTATGCTTTCGGAATTAAAGCGCCGTGGTTTTTATGATGATTACCGGGATGTTATCGAAAGCATTTTCACCACCACTTTTTTTGTAAATACTCTGTTTTCATATATGAGGATAAAAAAAGGCAGAAAAATGTCCTTTGTTTCGTACCTTAAAAGAAGGATGGCGGAAGAGTTTCCTGACTTCAGAAAGAACGAAAACTACGGAAAGTATATGGACGAAGAGCAGAAAAAGTATGTTGATATACTGATGTGCAGTACGCTTTTATTTTATATCCGTTACAGCCTGTTATGGTTTTATCGTGACCTTCGTTCAGGACATCTGACCGACTGACCGGAGATGACATATTACTGTATTTGACGTATCTGATTTATGATATAATCCGTTATGAACCATTATTTATTTTGAAAAAGGAGGCAATTATGTTTACACAGATCACACTTCCCTTTGCGGAAAATGCACTTGAGCCTGTTATAGATACACTTACCATTCAGACTCATTACGGTAAGCACCACGCAGCTTATACCAAGACTTTTAATGATCTTGTCGAAAAGGCCGGACTTACCGGAAAGACTGCAGAGGAGATCCTTTCTTCTCTTGATTCTGTAGCTGATGAGACTCTTCGCACAGGCCTTAGGAACCAGGGTGGCGGATATCTTAATCACAATATCTATTTTGAGCAGTTTAAGCCCGCATCTGAGGCTAAGAATGCACCCGAAGGAGCCCTCCTTGACCAGATAAACAAGCAGTTTGGAAGCGTTGAGAAGCTTATAGAGGAACTTAATGCGCTTTCCGCATCACAGTTTGGTTCCGGATGGGGATGGCTTTGCAAGAAAGCTGACGGAGAACTTGTTCTTTGCAAGACAGCAAATCAGGATAATATGTACAGCCTTAAGATGGATGTAAAACCCATCCTTACACTTGATGTCTGGGAGCATGCTTACTATCTCGGTTACAAGAATCTCAGGGCAGATTACCTCAAGGCTCTTTGGGAGATCATTGACTGGTCAGTGGCTGAAGCAAGATACGCATAAGGATTAAAACGGCGGTTCTTGCATGTGCAGGAACCGCCCTTTTTATATTTAATATTTTTTTTACTAAACATCCATAGAAAATTCTCTATTGGATAAAAGGGAATTTTTTTAAAAAGCCTGATCATTGAATTAAATGGCTATTTGAAAACTGTATCGGATTATAATAAATGATTTTCCTTGAACTTCTGTATTACCTTACAATCAGACCCCTCGAGATCCTGTTTGAAACGATCTTCTTTATAAGTTACAGACATATAGGGAAGCCGTTTTACACCATCGTGGCTCTGAGTATATTTGTTAATATTCTCGTTTTCCCACTCTATAAGCGTGCTGACAAGCTCCAATCAGAGCAACGCACGCGCGAAAAGTCTATGGAGGGGATGCTTTCCCATATCAAAAAGACCTTTAAGGGCGATGAGAAAGTGATGATGACTCAGGCATATTATCGGGTATGTAATTACAATCCCGTATATGCTTTAAGGGGTGCATCATCTCTTTTATTGCAGATACCATTTTTTATAGCGGCATACAGATTTCTGTCATCCCTTGAACTTATTAAGGGGCTTCCCTGTATTCTTTTGACTCTTCCCTGGAGAGGTGGCGTTCC
>ONTX01000484.1 GCA_900320825.1 uncultured Lachnospiraceae bacterium
GGAGTTGAACTTGACTTCGAGGATGAAGCACTTGAATCCGTTGCTGACCAGGCTCACGAGCGTAAGACCGGAGCCAGGGGACTCAGATCCATTATGGAAAAGTCCATGATGAATGTCATGTATGAGATCCCTTCGGACGATTCTATCGAAAAGTGTATCGTCACCAAGGAAGCTGTTGAAAACGGCGGAAATCCCGAGGCTGCAAAGCTCATCAAAAAAAAGAAGGGCAGCGGCTCAAAAGAAGAATTGCCTGTTGCGGTGGGAGACGGCCGCCTGGCAACATCGTAAGACTAAAGAAATGCCGTTATACAGGTTGTCAGGGGACTTTTCTCCTGACAACTTTTTTAGTATGAGAGGTGAACATGCTTACCGTTAAAAATGCAGAACTTGAAACCGTATGCGGAGTAACCAGTAAATTTCCGGTTAATGACTCCCCCGAACTTGCCTTTGCAGGCAGGAGCAATGTGGGTAAGTCATCTCTTATCAATGCCCTTTTATGCAGGAAAAAACTGGCAAGGACATCTGCAGAACCCGGTAAGACAAGGACCGTAAACTATTTTAAGGTCCGCTGCGGCAGGGAAGGATCGGAGGATGATGTATTTTTTTATCTGGTGGATCTTCCCGGTTACGGATATGCCAAGACTTCCATGGCAGAAAGAGCAAAGTGGGGACCCATGATCGAAAAGTATCTTAAGACATCTGCGCAGCTAAAATGCGTTGTGCTTCTTGTTGATATAAGACACGATCCCACAGCGGATGACAGACAGATGTATGACTGGATCGTAAGTGCCGGCAAGACTCCCGTGGTTGTTGCAACCAAGGCAGATAAGATAAAGCGTTCACAGCTTGATAAACAGCTTAAGAACATAAAGCTTAAGCTGGGCATGGAAAAAGACGTAAAGCTTCTTCCTTTTTCATCCGAAACAAAGCAGGGCAGGGAAGTGCTTCTTGATATTGTTGAAGGTTTTATTTCATGAAAAGTGTAACGGGAAAAACTCTCAAGATCATAGCCATCGTTACAATGTTCATAGATCATATCGGTGCCGCATTCTTGGAGCGGTATCTTGTGTTCCTCAGATCAAATGGTGAGGTTGTTGCAAAGACGGTGGTAAACAGCCGTCATCCCGGCCTGTGGATGGATTTTATGGGGAATGCCGCACTTATAAGCAATGTTGATATTGTGCTGAGGCTTATAGGCAGAGTTTCATTTCCAATCTTTTGTTTTATGCTGGTTGAAGGTTTTTATCACACACATAATGTTGCCGCATATCTGGTGCGCCTTTTGATCTTTGCACTTTTGTCCGAGATTCCCTTTGATATGGCTTTTCTCGGTGGTTTATCTTACCGTTACCAGAACGTATTCTTAACTCTTTTTATCGGGATCGTATTTATGTATTATGCGGACAAGGTTTTGGAAAATCCGCATATTTTTGAGGTTGCGGCAGGGTTTGCATTCATACCGGCGTTGATTGCGGGAGGGCTTTTAGGTGTTGAATGCGGAACCATTTCATTTTTAATCGATGCTTTTTTTGGAGAGGCTCAGTTGCCTGAAAGGACAGTATTTCAGATCATGGTCTTTATCGGAGCCGCGGCCGGAGCGGTTCTTTATTTTGTACTGGCAAAGGGCTGGGACAGGGTAAAAAAAGCTCAGGCTTTCGGGGTGATTACGGTTTTGATCATAACAATGGTCGTAGCATTTGTCTTAAATACCGATTACAACCTTGTGGGTGTGTTCACCATTGCAGTCATGTGGCTTTGCAGAAAAAACGGTATGTCCAACAAGGATAAAGCCCTGTACGGATGCATTGCACTTTTCTTTATGCATCACGCCGAGTGTTCGTGCTTTGCGTGCGCTCTGCCCATAGCGCGGTATAACGGTGAGAAGGGAAAGTATTTGAAATTTATTTTCTATTTCTTTTATCCCGGGCATTTGCTGCTTTTATACGGTCTGAGATATATGTTCATCGGAAGGTGAAAAAACGTGTATTTTATTGACATATGCACGAATTCAATGATAAAATGAACTAAGTAATTCAGGTACGGACGTGATCTCACATATTTTTGTAAATCACCTCGGCTCGGATGGTTTACAAAAGTATGTGATTTTTTTATGAAGATCCATACTGAGTTGTTAACGGGCATAATGCCCAGGTTTAAAAAGGGGAGAAAAATCCCGGCTTTTCAAGGAGGCACTAAATGAACAAGGGAACTGTCAAGTGGTTTAACGCACAGAAGGGTTATGGTTTCATCACCGATGAGGCTACACAGAA
>ONTX01000297.1 GCA_900320825.1 uncultured Lachnospiraceae bacterium
ATAGGCGGGCTTGTACAGAACGCCGGATTTTCAATAATCGGTATCCTCTTTGGATGTATCCTTTCCTTCGGTATCGGCAAGGTCATTGAGTTTTTCAGATTTTGCGTGGATTATACCCGGACGGAGAGAGTACAGTTCGAGGATGATGATTATTACTACTTCGTAAAAGCGGTTCCCAAGATGAATGTGGCCGCACCCGAGAGAAAGGTTAAAAACATCAACCGCTCTCACAAGAGTTACGTGGCAAAGGGTCGCAAGGAACCTGCAGAGGAGATCTACGAGGATGAATATGCGGAAGATTTTCTCATGACCGAAGACGACGATATTAAGATACGGAATTAAAAAGAATGCAGTTTTGGGACACTATAGTTACATATTTCCGGAATTTCAGCATGTATCTCGGAACCAGCCAGTGGCAGGATTACACCGAGATAATCATCATTGCCATTCTGCTTTATTTCACAATGAAGTGGATGAAAAATACCCGGGCATGGTCGCTTCTTAAGGGCCTTCTTGTTGTGCTTATCTTCGTGCTTTTTGCGAAGGTATTCCACATGGACACCATTTTGTGGCTCTTCAGTAACATCCTCCAGTTCGGTGTCATCGCCCTCATCGTTGTTCTCCAGCCTGAGCTCAGAAAAGCTCTGGAAACTCTGGGAAGAAGCAACATATTGGGAAGCGTTCTTTACTTCGGACAGCAGCCTGGAGGCGACTATTTATCCGATGCTTCCATCCGCGAGATAGTAAGGGCTTGTTCCCAGATGGGAAGAGTACGTACCGGAGCACTTATCGTTATCGAAAATAAGGAGTCCATCAACCGTATCGATGAGACAGGAATTAAGGTTGATGCGGAAATCACAAGCCAGCTTCTTATCAATATATTTGAAAAAAACACACCTCTTCACGACGGTGCCGTAACTGTCAGGAATAACAGAGTGTCATCTGCAACCTGTTATCTTCCTCTTTCTACCAGCGATATGATCAGCAAGGAACTTGGAACCAGGCACAGAGCAGCAATGGGAATGTCCGAAGAATCCGATGCCGTTATCGTTGTTGTATCCGAGGAAACAGGAAGGATCTCGGTAGCCCATGACGGCATCCTTGATACCAACCTTACTGACGAAACTCTTACCAGAATTCTTCTTTCCACCGTAGGCAAGAATACAGAAGAAGAATCCGAGAAGAATGCAAAAGGAAAAAGGAGGCGCAGAAAACATGAAGATACTTAAGCGCCTTGGCGGAATTTTTACACACAATCTCTGGATGAAGCTCCTTGCTCTTATCCTTGCCGTTGCTATCTGGGTCATTGTGGCGCAGATAACAAATCCCGCAAGTACCGTTACTTTCAGCAATATCAAAGTTACTTTGCTCAATGCCGATATTCTTGAGAGCGAGGGAAAGATCTATCAGGTCCTCGACGGATCCGATACCTGCAAAGTTACCATTAAGGCTCCGGAATCAATAATCAGATCCTTCAATGCTTCCGATATTTCAGCGGTTGCGGATCTTTCCAAGGTTACGGCCCAGGGCACCGTGCCCATTGTTTATTCTCTTGACAGGGCAGAGAGCATAGTTGGAGATCATGACGAACTTCTTGTAAGTGTCGAGGATAAAGTTACCAAGTATGTAAATATCACATACTGGACAAACGGAAGCGTTGGTGAAAACTGTGTTCTCGGTAAGGTTAACCTTGACCGTAACAGACTTGAGATCTCAGGTCCCAGGTCTGAAATTGAGAAGGTGTCCTATGCAATGGTAGAGATAGATCTTGACGGAGCGGTTAAGACCATTTCCGCTGACATGGAACTTTTCCTTTATGACAGTGATAATGTAAAGATTGAAACCGACAATATCACCAAGCAGACTGATTACGTCACCACAACGGTTACTGTCCTTTCCACCGCTGAAGTATCAATTGTGGCATATACTACCGGTACTCCTGCGGCGGGATATCTGTATCTGGATTCTATTGATGTTTCACCTTCCACTGTAAGGATTGCGGGAGATACGTCCACCCTTATGCACATCCCTTATATTGAGATCACCGATCCCGTTGATATCACGGCAGCCAGAAACAATGTTACCGCAACATATGATCTGAGCAATTATCTTCCTGCCGGTGTCAGCTATCAGGATTCTGAATTTGACGATAACATAACCGTTACCGCACATGTTGCTAAAACTGTTGATAAGACTATTTATATCTCCCCTTTGAATATCAGCATAACCGATCTTCCTTCGGGACTGACAGCTGAGGCTTATTCCACCGAAGATATTGCGGTAAAGCTTACCGGACTTGAGACCGATCTGAATGCCATCAGTGCGGATTCTCTTTCTCCCGCTGTTGAGGTTTCTTCTTACATACAGGAAGCTGAACTCAAGAATGTAAAAGCGGGTGATATCCTGACCATTCCCGTTAAGCTCAGGGTCAGCGAGAATGTTAAGGCCGAAGAGTGTTATGTGAAGATCATCATCAGAGATATTGTATAACGTGCGTGCATTAGGGACGTATTCTATATTGCAAAGGAAGTCATATAAATGAGCAGAATGTTTGGAACCGACGGAGTAAGAGGTATAGCCAATGAGGAACTCACTCCGGATCTTGCAATGAAGCTCGGCCAGGCCGGTGCTTATGTACTTACCAGGCAGAAGAATCACAAACCGACGATAATGGTCGGATGCGATACCAGAATTTCTGGAGACATGCTTGCAAATGCACTTATGGCTGGTGCCTGCAGCGTAGGTGCCAACTGTGTTTATGTAGGTGTTGTACCCACTCCCGCAGTAGCATATCTTACCAGAAAACACATGATGGATGCGGGCGTTGTCATCTCGGCATCCCACAATCCCGTTGAATTTAACGGCATCAAGTTTTTTGACTGTGACGGATTCAAGCTTCCCGATGCTCTTGAAGATGAGATCGAGGATCAGATAAACAGGAACATGGAGGATATCAAATTCCCCATTGGTCCCGGCGTAGGCAAGATCAAGTTCCGTCTCGATGCCAAGGAAGAATATATCAATCACTCTGTAAGGAGCGTCCCCGTAGATCTGTCAGGACTTAAGATAGTTGCTGACTGTGCAGAGGGTGCTTCTCATTACACATCTGTTGAGGCACTTGAAAAAGCAGGTGCTCATGTCATTGCGATCCACAATCATCCCGACGGAACCAACATAAATGCAAACTGCGGCTCCACTCATATGGAGGAGCTTTGTGCAAGAGTTGTTTTTGAAAAGGCCGATATCGGTCTTGCTTTTGACGGTGATGCGGACAGATTCCTTGCTGTTGATGAAAACGGTAAGATCGTTGACGGCGACGTCATTATGGCAATCATCGGAAACTATATGAAGGAGAAGGGAACTCTCAAGGGCAATACCATAGTTGCCACTGTAATGAGTAATCTGGGATTTTCCCTTTCCTGTGAAAAGAATGGCATAACCCTTGAAAGGACTGCTGTCGGAGACAGGTATGTTCTTGAGAGGATGAAGGAGATCGATGCTTCCTTAGGCGGCGAGCAGTCAGGTCACATCATTTTCCTTGACGAAAATACCACGGGAGACGGACTGTTATCGGCTCTCCACCTTCTTAAGGTAATGACCGAGTCCGGCAAAAAGCTTTCCGAACTTGCAACGGTAATGGAGGTTCTTCCCCAGGCTCTTGCGGGTGCTAAGGTTGCAAATCATAAAAAAGAAAAATATATGGATTACCCTGTGATAGCAGAAGCAATAAAGGCCGTTGAGGAAAAGTTTGCAGGTGAGGGAAGAGTTCTCATCAGGCCTTCAGGAACAGAGCCTTTAGTCAGGGTCATGATCGAGGGTAAGGATCAGAACGAGATCCGTGAAGAAGCGGAAAAGCTTGCGGCTCTCATACAGGATGCAATGTTCTGATCACGCGTATTTTTTAAGTTTACTGATACGTTCATATGACATATATCAAGTATTCGCTGACTTAAACAAACGTCGCCACGCGACTATTATAGGAGGCAAGGCGAAAGTAAACTTTCGCTGACTTGAATTTATGTTGCTTCGCAACAGTTAAAGGAGGAAGAATAGATGTTTTGTGTAAAATGTGGTAATCAGTTACCGGATGACGCACTGTTTTGTCCCGAGTGCGGAACCAGAATGGACGCAGCACCTGAATTTCAGGCAG
>ONTX01000098.1 GCA_900320825.1 uncultured Lachnospiraceae bacterium
ACAAACATCAGGGAATTTTCAACGGGAACACTTTCGTCCGTAAATGTGTGCCAGATAAAAGCAGGCGGCGTATCTTTATTTACCGCATTTTCAAGAGAGAGTTTTTTACGAAGTGCCTTGTTGCTCCCGCACAGATTGTCAAAAGATCCGACATGGGCATACTTTCCGGATGTTATGACCGGGTAACAGAGGATCTGTCCGTTGGGTCTTAAGACTTCGGGATCTTCCTTAAGCCCGATGCCCTTTGCAACCTCCGGATCTTTCCAGAAGCATCCGAAACTTGCCGCAAGATGCGCTCCTGCGGAAAATCCCATGACTATTATCCCGTTTTTATCCACATGCCACCCTGCTGCATTTTTCCTGATATAACGAACGGACTCAGCCAGTTCCAGAAGAGAAACGGGATAACGTGCGGGCGCACATGAATAGTACAGGATGGCGCAATTATATCCCTCCGCCATGAACCTGAAGGCAATGGGCTCCGCTTCCCTGGCAGATGTATACTCATATCCGCCACCTGGACAGATTATGATCATGGGCCTTTTCTTTACGGCTATCTCGTCGGATGGATCCTGTATAAGGACCTCCAGCCTTGCATAGTCCATGGAGCCTTTGCAGTTTAATTCATGTTTTTCGCAGATCATTAATAAGCTCTTCCCCAGTAAACCATTTTATTTGCAGGCTTTCCGCAGCACACGCATTTATCGGAGATGTTTTCCTGTTCAAAAGGCATGCATCTGCTGGTAACGGAAAGATCTGCCTTGATCTGATCTTCGCATTCCCTGCTTCCGCACCACATAGCTTTTACAAAGCCGGATTTTTCGGAGAAGACCTTCTTGAACTCATCATAGTCCTTAGCCACGTATGTATGCTCTTCCCTGTGCTTTCTTGCCCTTTCAAGCATATCCTTCTGTATGGTCTCAAGAAGCTCGGGAACCTTAACATTTACTTCATCAAGAGAAACTTCGATCTTTTCCCTTGTATCACGTCTTACAAGCACGCACTTGCCTGCTTCGATATCCTTGGGACCGATCTCCAGGCGGAGAGGATATCCTCTCATTTCAGCTTCGGAGAACTTCCATCCGGGAGTTTTGTCCGTATCATCTACCTTGACTCTGCAGACCTGCGTGAGCTTATCGCGAAGTTCATAAGCCTTATCGAGCACGCCCTCTTTCTTCTGCTGGATGGGAATGATGCAGATCTGGACCGGAGCAACCCTGGGAGGAAGAACAAGTCCTTCGTTATCTCCGTGGGTCATGATGATGGCCCCGATGAGTCTTGTTGTAACTCCCCATGATGTCTGATAGACATGCTTAAGAGTATTGTCCTTATCGGTGAACTGGATATCGAATGCTTTTGCAAATCCGTTTCCGAAATTGTGGCTGGTTCCTGACTGAAGTGCTTTGCCGTCGTGCATGAGAGCCTCAACAGTGTAGGTAGCTTCTGCACCGGCAAACTTCTCCTTCTCGGTCTTCTGTCCCTTAATAACAGGGATGGCAAGAAACTCTTCAAGGAAATCAGCATAGACATTGAGCATCTGTATGGTGCGCTCTTCAGCCTCTTCCGCAGTTGCGTGAGCGGTATGTCCTTCCTGCCAGAGGAATTCTCTGGAGCGGAGGAAAGGCCTGGTCTCCTTCTCCCAGCGTACAACGGAGCACCACTGGTTATAAACCTTGGGAAGATCCCTGTATGAATGAACGTCATTTTTGTAAAAATCACAGAAAAGAGTTTCGGAAGTGGGACGTACGCACATCCTCTCCTGAAGAGGCTCAAGTCCTCCGTGGGTAACCCATGCAACCTCGGGAGCAAAGCCCTCTACATGATCCTTCTCCTTCTCAAGAAGAGACTCGGGGATGAACATGGGCATATAAACATTACGGACTCCCGTAGCCTTGAATCTCTTATCAAGCTCAGCCTGAATGTTTTCCCATATTGCATAGCCGTCCGGCTTGATCGCCATACAGCCTTTGACGGATGTGTATTCGATGAGTTCTGCCTTGCGTACGATATCCGTGTACCACTGGGCAAAATCCACATCCATTGATGTTATCTCTTCTACCATTTTCTTGTCTGCCATTTTTCACCTCATATTATTGCCGCTTCTGCGGCATTAGTTTTTTTCAAAGCCTGTCATTTAAAAATAATACTTGCATCAGAACCTGTGATGTCCGCCACCGCCGCTGCTGTGATGGGATCCTCCGCCACCGCTTCTGTGGGAACCGCCGCCTCCCGAACTCGAACCGCTGGAAACCGGTGAATAGGTTCTTGTTTCTCCCGTCTTTCTGACCTCCGGATTACTGTATTTCAGGGATTTGGACGCACCCTTGAGCATTTCTTTATCCGATGTCTTCTGTATCTTCGACGCGGAACTTATCCTGACATAATTGATGAGAAATGCCAGCATAAGTGCGATCAGGGCTGAGCATGCATACTTCATGGGGCGGGCAACTTTCTCGCCGTTAAGAACTCTGTATATCTCCGAAAAGCCCTCGGATGCGCAGCCGTAATAATCCTTTTTCGATGCGTATCTGTAAATGTTATCGGTTATGTCATATCCGTATGAATCGGTGATAACCCTGCGAACGGCTCCGTCGGAATAAATGCTTATCTCCCTTTCGTCCATGTCGATGATGATCATCGTACCGCTGTCAGATCCGAACATATCCTCATACACAGCCCGGGAATACTTCATGATATCGCCGTAGTTATTATCATCCGTGGATACGAATGCCACATTTCCGAATTCGGTTATGCCCATCATTTCGGTTGCGAGTTTTTTTATCTCACTGTCAGACAAAAGCTCCGCACCGTCATATATGACCACCCTGTAACCGGTATCGGGATTTTTCTTGTCTATCTCGGGATCTCCGCCATCCTTTAACGGATTATAAGCAAGGATGGTACCCGCAGGTGCCAGGATCAGTGCGGCCAGAACCAATGCCGCCATCATAATGAGTTTTTTCATCATAGTCTTTCTCATCACTCGTCACCTCCTCTTTTATCGAACTGAGGCAACGGTCTTGTAGAAAGCTTGTTATGAAGACTCGTTATGTCAAAAAATGAAAGAAGCACTCCGGCTATGCATATCATGGCCGCTATGTAAAAGTATTCGTCGGCCGCGGGAGCAAGGATCCAGACAAGTATCGCAGCGATAACGCCGATAAGGGGTTTTAAACATAATACAAACTTCTCCGATCCCGGAGATTTAACACTCTCCTTCTTTGCAGAAAGGATCTTTTTGTTTACCGCCTTTTCCTTTGCACTCTTAAAAATCGGAACAACTACCGCAACAAAAACTCCGATACCCACAAAGCTCAGAGACAAAAACAGGAATATTCCGGCAAGTGCAGCCAGAAGATAATAGTAAAAAGGAACGCTTCCCTTGGTCTGGACCGGCTGAACCTGCTTGGGAGGAACGACGCTGACAGGAACTCCCTTTTCAAGGGCTTCTTTTTCCTTCTTTGCGGCAAGCCCCTTGTCATCCAGATTATTTTCCCTGGCGTATATCTTGTTTTTCTTGTCACAGATTATGAACATGGAAACAAATGCCAGGATCACGGATATTATCAGCATGAAACCGGGTCTCATAACGGAACTGGGTATAAATGCCAGGATTGCAAAAAATACCACTGCAATGATAAGTGATGACAGGATGTATTTTGCATAGTCAATAGGCACATCCATGGCAATCTCACCTGTCTGTCCGTTTACTACGGCATAGGTCAGACGGCCGTTATGCCTGCATGACAAAAACCACACGGGGAAATAACCCATTCTGGTATCCGTCTTATTCGGTGCAAATGCACCAAGATTGGCGCTGCTTACGGTCTTACCCCTCACCACTTTGTCCGAAGATATCTGTGAATAAATCTCACTCGTAACCATCGCTTTGCATTTATCTTCATAAAGAGATGCATCGGCATCTGCAGCATCCGCGTAAAATCCGCTCATGTAGGAAGTGTTAAAAGGAACCGCCTGCGTAAAATCAAAAGGCGCTATAGCCTCGCTGAGGGAATCCGAAAACTGTGAAGATGCATCGTAGGAAAGACCGTTGTAATCCGCTTCGACATTTGTGGAGATGTTGTAATTGGTATGGATGATATAGTCTCCGCTTCTGTGATCTTCTTTTGCTCCAAAGGACACATTGCCCTGCTTGCTGAAATCGTACACCCAGTAGGGCATATAAATACCGCGGAACTTATCGATGACAACATCTTCTTTCATATACTTTGGAGCATAGAGCGCCTTGGCAAGATGCTTCTTATATATATTTCCGCACTCTTCCTTTGTGATCTTGAAAGGAATGATGTATTCCGGCGCTCTTTCCTTGCTGATACGGCTGGCAAGAACTGTGGAAGCTCCGCAATAACTGCAGAATGTAGCTACGGTGTTATCATTGGCAAGAATTTCACCGCCGCACTCCTTACAGGTATAGATCGTTGTGGTATATTCCGCATATCCGGTTTCGGAGGATTCATTCTCCTTAGATTCGGTATATGTCTGTTCCTCAGCATCATCCTTCTGAATGACGGCATCGGGTGAAAGATCCGTATCACAATAGTCGCAGTGAAGAAGCTGCTTTCCCGGATCAAAAATAATATTCGCCCCACAGTTAGGACATACAAACATACCGGTTCCTCCTTGATAACTCTACACAAACATAAGGCGGCCCCTGTTATATAGCAGGAGCCGCCGCACTGATTCCGGTTATTTCTGGAACTTATTAACGGCTTTTGAGGCTATCATCACCTCACCGTGCTCTTTGAGAATATCCGAGCATCCGTTTCCGGCACCGCAAAGCTGTGCAAATTCAAGTGCCTGAACGCAGCTTCTTGAAAACCTGTCGTAAGATGCTTTTCCCCTTGATAGATGCAGATAGTATTCATCACCCATCTTGTAAAGTGATGAATCCACTCTGATCCTTGCGGGAAGTCCCTGTGAATACTCTATAAAATCCGCCAGATATCTGAAGGAGAATACTGCTTCCGTTACATCAACAACAGAAGACTCCTCCTTGCCGGCAGGTGTTTCCTTCTTTTTAGAGGGAGCGGGAATTGCAAGTCCGCTCTGTCCGAGTGCAGGGAGTGCTCCGTAAAGCCCGGTGCTTCCCTCATTTTCATCCTTAACATGCTCAAGAAGCTGTTTTAATGTCTCAATAAAGCCGCTTATCTTGTCCGCATCCACGCCGATGGCGGGATCTTTTTCGGAAAAAGTAAGGACCATTCCCTGCTCGGGAACCATCATTATCTGCATTTCAAAAGCAATCTTCGGGGGCTGGTAACCAACCTCGCTCTTAGCAGTCTCGATTATCTGCCTTAAAAGCCTCTGGGCATTCTCGGACCTGGAAATGAAATCGCTGTAATCTACTTTGTAGTAAGCCAGCTCATCTTTTGACAGGTAACATTTAATTGTCTTGTCATCTACTCGTTCTATTTTCATATAAAGTACCTCGTTCCCCCGGTACCTAAGAAATCCATTTATACGTAATTACAATATCATATTTGGCCCAATTTGTACAGTCTGTGGGCATTCTGCCAGGTCTGTTCATACACCTCATCCACGGGTATTTTTTTGATCTCTGCGACCCTTTCCGCCACCAGATCCAAAAACCCCGATTGATTTCTCTCTCCCCTGTGGGGCATGGGGGCCAGATAGGGGCAATCCGTCTCCAGGACTATATTTGATAATGGTATGTACTCCACCGCCTCTGCCAGTTTTCTGGCATTTTTAAAAGTCACCACTCCGCCTATTCCGAAATAAAAACCCATTTCCAGAAAATCCCTGGCACTTTCGGCCGAATAGGAATAACAATGGATGACACCTCCTATTTCGCAGGCTTTACACCCCTTCATAATATCTATCGTATCTTTTGCCGCATCTCTTGAGTGCACAACGATAGGTTTTCCTATCTTTCGCGCCAGATCCATCTGGTCCTCAAAACATTTTTTCTGAAGGTCCCTGGGATCATCGTCCCAATGATAATCCAGCCCTATCTCACCTATAGCAACGCACTTTTCCTCATTTTCAGCCGCTTCGCAAAGCCATTTCCAGGTTTCTTCATTAATATCACTGCAGGAACCGGGAATAACTCCCAGAGCACAGTACATCCAATCATATTTCTTTGAAAGAGTAAGGGCTGCTTTCGAACTGTCTATCCCCGCCCCGATATCCGTAACTTTTAATACTCCATGGGAAGAAAGCCTAGAAAGGACATCATCCCTGTCCCCATCAAAAGCCTTGTCATCATAATGCACATGTGTGTCAAAGATTTTCTTCATTACATTAACCCGTAAAAAAATGCAAAAGGAAAAGGCCACAAACCCGCGTCAATAGCAAGCCTGCGACCTCGCATGCACCGCCAGGGGCTCGAACCCTGGACACCCTGATTAAGAGTCAGGTGCTCTACCAACTGAGCTAGCGGTGCTTTTTTAGTGCAACAACGAGATATTACCACCTGGAAAAGTAAAAATCAACAATTATTTTTAATTTTTATCAAAAATTTAGGTATGGTTAAGGAGCGATGGTATATTCCTTGCTTCTGGGCAGGGGCGCCTCGATGTCCACAGGCTCTGTCAGCACTATATCTTCCGAGTTTCTTCCTATTTGGATCTCATATTCTCCGGCATAAAGGATATAATCACCAAATTCTTCACTCCAGTGGGCAAAATCGCGCGCGCTCAGGCTGAAATGGACGGTTTCGCTCTCGCCACTCTTAAGGATACCTGTCTTAACGAATCCCTTAAGTTCTCTTACAGGCCTGGGGAGTCCGCATTTCTTTACTCCGATATAAAGCTGAACCACATCACTTCCCGCTCTTTTTCCGGTATTTGTTACCTTTACCGAAACGGAAATTGAATCAGGCTCCTTCCCTTCCTTTATAGAGACTGTACTTGTCTTAAGATCCGAGTACTTAAACTCCGTGTATGAAAGACCGTATCCGAAGGGGAACAAAGTCTTGATCTTTTTGGAGGTGTAATACCTGTAACCGACAAACTCTCCCTCGTTATATCTGACAACATTGTCGCATCCAAAATAGTATAAATATGAAGGAGTATCCTCAAGTCTGACAGGGAAAGATTCGGGCAGTCTTCCGGAAGGATTCACATCTCCGAACAGAACGTTTCTTACAGCCTCTCCCGAAGCTTCTCCGCCAAGATATGTTTCCAGAACACCCTTAACCTTTGATATCCAGGGCATTTCCACAGGTGCGCCGTTTTGGAGGACAACCACTACATTTTTGTTTACTTCGCATACCGCATCGATGAGAGCGTTGTGGGAATCCGGCATTCTCATATCCCTGCGGTCATCACCCTCAGTCTCAAGCGCCTCGGGAACACCGGCAAAAATGACACAAACGTCAGCAACTTTTGCAGCCTTAACCGCTTCGGATATCAGCTTTTTATCGGGGACAAAATCAGATGCCGTTACTCTGTTTTTCCAGAAATCGGCGTCGCTTAATGATACCGGCGCAGGTCCCGGGCCGTAACCCTGCTTGAAGGACACATTTTTCATATCCTTCATTGCTTTTACGGCACTTACGCTGTTTTTGGTATTAACGTGGGAACTACCGCCTCCCTGGAATCTGGGATTTGCGGCAAAATCGCCTAAAAGAAGGACCTTCTTGTTTTTGCTTATGGGAAGGATTCCGGATGCATTTTTCAGAAGAACGATGGAGTTCTCCGCAACATGCCTTACGATCTCGTGGTCTGCCTTCAGG
>ONTX01000376.1 GCA_900320825.1 uncultured Lachnospiraceae bacterium
CTGTCTGAAATTATTTTTAAAAGAGATAAAAAAATCTTTTGCGACGCCCGAGCCCTCACCTTTTAAGACTCTGTAACACATGCGGTCTTTGGCGGTCAGTGCAGCACCGATGGTAATAACTGGAATACAGCAGATAAGAGTAAGAATACCGATAAGCATAAGATCGCATAAAACGGTAAGAAAGATCATGAGTTTGGAATCAGGGGAAAAAATCTTCATACCCGGTTTTCAGAAAACCAGTTCCATAGTCGTGACTTTAATTCCCGAAATATCTCTTTCGGGCTCCGTCACCTTGAAACCTGTTTTTTTATAAAAATCCACCGCATAGGGTGCGGCTCTTACAACCATGGAATCTTCATGGCAGATATCCCGGAGATACTTGCACAGTTTATCTACTATGGCCGTTGCAATTCCCATATGGTGGTATTCTCTGTGAACAAAAAGAAGGGACAGACGGTTTGAACTTCTAAGGGATCCCACTCCGACGATCCTGCCGTCACATCTTCCTATCATCATCGGGTATTTCCCGTTTATAAAAGCATCGTGAAGTTTATCATCCGTAATGAATTCAAAAAAATGTCCGACTCCCTCAGGAGTATAATCGGGACCTTCAAATTCCATGAAGGTCGTCCAGACAAGGGACATGCACTCTGTCCAGTCAGAGGGCTGTGCCCACTCGTAGCTGATATCTTTTTTTATGACAGACGAGCCGTTATCCATTCAAGGATATCCTCTTTTACCTTTTCTTTGTCATTGTCATTAAGGATCTCATGCCTGCATGAGGGATAAAGCTTAACGGTAACATCCCTTACGCCTGCTGCCTTATATCCTTCGGCAGAAGCCTTTACGCCCTCTCCGTACTCACCTACGGGATCATCTTCACCAGCAACAAAAAACAGCGGAAGATCCTTGGGAACGGCATCCACGTTAACATCCTTGGACATACGTCTCATCAGCTCGAAAAGAGCAAGATATCCGCCGGTGGTAAAACCGAATCCACACATGGGATCAGCAATATAGTCATCAACATTTTTCTCGTTGACACTGAGCCAGTCATAAGGGGTTCTGGGAGATTCGATCCTGCTGCAGTAGCTTCCGAAGCTCATCTTTGTGATCATCTTTGACTTGAACTTATCTCCCCTGAAAACGGATATCAGTTTTGTGAGCGCGGTTCCCGCATTAAGCACGGCACCGTTCATACGCCCCGTGCCCATGATGATCGCCATGTTTATACCGGTACCATACCGGTAGATATAGTTCCTTGCAATGAAGGATCCCATACTGTGCCCCAGAATGATAACGGGGAGTCCGGGAAATTTTTCCTGAGTGATCTTTTTTAATCTGTGAACATCTCGGACGATAACCGTTGCGGGGTCCTGCTTGCAAAAATAACCGGTAACACCGCCGTCCTGTACGGATCCGCCGTGTCCGAGATGGTCCTCACCTGTTACGATAAATCCCTTGTCTGTCATGAAGCGGGCAAAATCTTCATATCTTCCCACATACTCTTCCATGCCGTGGATTATCTGAATGATCCCGACAGGCTGTGACGCCGGCATCCATCTGATACCGTGGATACTTGATACTCCGTCCCTGGAATCATAATAAAATTCTTCTTTTGTCATGACCATACCCCCTCAGGATTAATGCCGGAACAGATCCGGTTAAAGTCACTTCTTTACGACGCCGGCCTTCTCGAGATTGATCTTTGCCTTTTCCTGCGCCTCTTCATATTCCCTGCGCTGCTTTTCACACACCTCGGCTGCCTGCTTTAATACATCATCAACAACCTTTCTTGCAAAAAGGATCTCACCTTTTTCCACTACTTTGGTTCCGCTCTCATAAAGACCTGTCTTATCAAGATCGGCAAAATCACGAAGAGGAGCATTCAGCTGCTCCGCGATCTTCTCAGCGGTTTCAGGCATAAAAGGATGGAGAAGGGATGCACCCGTCATGATGGAATCGCAAAGATTGTAGAGCACCGTATTAAGACGGGGCTTTGATGCTTCATCCTTGGCAAGAACCCAGGGCTCTGTCTCATCAATATACTTATTGCATCTCTTAAAGATGGCAAATACTTCACTTAACGCATCTGCAACCCTGAGAGAATCCATCTTATCTTCACAGGCCTTGTATGCTCCGCTGACAACAGCCTTAAGATCGTCGTCAACATCTGCGGTTGCGTTCTCATCTGTTATAACACCGCCGAAATATTTGTTTGCCATTGCAACGGTCCTGCTTACCAGGTTTCCGAGAGTGTTTGCAAGATCCGAATTGAATCTCTCAACCATAAGCTCCCATGTGATCACACCGTCGTTATCATAGGGCATTTCATGGAGGACAAAATATCTGACCGCATCAACACCGAAGATATCAGCAAGGTCATCGGCATAGATAACATTGCCTTTAGACTTACTCATCTTCTCACCGCCCTGAAGGAGCCAGGGATGTCCGAACACCTGCTTGGGAAGAGGCTCACCCAGAGCAAAAAGGAAAATGGGCCAGTATATCGTATGGAATCTGATGATGTCCTTTCCGATCAGATGAAGATCAGCGGGCCAGTTCTTTTTGTAGAGATCCGAGGAATTACCGTCAGCATCGTATCCGATACCGGTGATATAGTTTGTGAGAGCATCAAGCCATACATATACCACATGCTTTTCATCAAAGCTTACGGGGATGCCCCACTTGAAAGATGTCCTGGATACGCACAGATCCTGAAGCCCGGGAAGAAGGAAATTGTTCATCATCTCATTCTTACGGCTTACAGGCTGGATGAATTCAGGATGCTCATTGATATAAGAGATAAGCCTGTCAGCATACTTGCTCATCTTAAAGAAGTACGCTTCCTCCTCGGCATAGTGGACTTCTCCGCCGCACTCGGGACATTTTCCGTCCTCAAGCTGGGAGTCGGTATAGAATGCCTCGCACTCGGTACAGTAATTTCCCTTGTATGCACCCTTGTAGATATCGCCCTGGTCATAGAACTTTTTGAAGATCTTCTGAACCTGCTCCACATGGTCTTCGTCGGTTGTTCTGATAAAGCGGTCATAGGATGTGTTCATGGAGTCCCAGATCCTTTTTATCTCGCCGGCCACTCCGTCAACAAACTCCTTGGGAGAATCACAGCCTGCTTCAATGGCTCTGGTCTCGATCTTCTGACCGTGCTCATCGGAACCGGTCTGAAAATGAACATCGTATCCGTCTGCTTTTTTATATCTTGCTATGGCATCGGCCAGGATGATCTCATATGTGTTTCCGATATGAGGCTTGCCCGATGTATAGGCGATCGCCGTTGTAATATAATACTTTCCCTTATTCTCCATATTTATTGCCTTTCATATAAAAACAGTTTTAATAAATTTATCACAAATACGGCTATTCGTCCATTAAGCGCCTGTATTCCTCGTTCACCGCTTCAAAGAGCATCTCCGATCCGTTTCCGCTGTCGGGATGATAGACCTTGCAAAGTTCCCTGTATCTTCTTTTTATGGATTCGGGGCTTTTGCATCCGTCAAAAAATCCGTACATTCCTGCACTGCCGCCGCCTCTTCCACGGGGCATATCTTCACGATCATCGTACTCTTCCTCATAGTCGTCATCATATTCTTCATCATATTCTTCATCATAATCGTCTTCGTATTCATCGTCATATTCATCTTCATAATAACGGTCTTCGATGCGGTCATCATACCTGCGGTTTTTTCCCCGGCCTCTTCCTATTCCTTTACGTCTTCCCCCGGGGAGGCCATCGTAACTTCCTCTTTCATATCCGTCGTTAAAGCCCCTGTCATAGCCTTCGTCATAACCCTGAACGCTGTCATATATATCATCGATCTTTTCCCTGAGACTCTCGGATTCTTCAATGACTTCACGCTTTAAAGAAGAGTATCTGAAAAGCCTTATGACATCAAGGACAGGACCTCCGATAAGCATGATCATGGTCAGGGCTTTCAGCTGCTCCGGCTCCATGGAATCCTTCACGCTATAGATGGCAAAAACGCCCGCTGCCGCAACAAGCACTCCGACAATGTAATTGTTGAACAATCTGATGAAAAAATACACATAGGAAAGCAGGCCGTAGAAAACAACAAAATTCTTCAGGCTGCCGAAAAGGTCCGAGGCGATGACATTTGCCGTTTTTTCAAGATCCGTTTCCCACGAGAGTGCGAACAATATGACAACGGACAAAACAAGCTTAGCCGGGATACTGCCCAGCTTAGCCCTGAGTTCCGCTACTTTTAC
>ONTX01000097.1 GCA_900320825.1 uncultured Lachnospiraceae bacterium
AATCATCCTTCTACCATTCTTGTGAAGAACTTTTCTTTTACCGGATTATCCAGTACGTGTACGGGTTTGATCTGATCTAAGGCAGTTATTTCACGATATCTGCGTAAATCTCTGTATAACAGCTGTGTCTGTTCTTGAGAAATGTATACCTCGCAGTCCGTTTCGGCCTGATCCTTCAGCAATACACCCTTCATAAACTTTGCGATCTCTTCCAATGGAATGTTATTCAGTTTCTGGATATTACTGTCATAAGCCTCAGGCTCTAAGAAAATTTTACACTTGTTATTCTCTGATCCGAACGAATAATCAGCGATCAAAATCTCAAATTTGTCTTCCATTTTACATATTGCATCAAAGATATTTTCCTCTGTAATAACCACATCTTCAATCAAAACAGACGCTTCTTTTCGGTAAGCTATCTTAAAATAGGGTATACCGTCTTTCATATCGATTACCTTTATCACATCGCCTATATTATAACGGTACAATCCTGCATTATTGGTTACGATCACCCTGTAGTATTTGCCCGGTTCAAGTTCATCAGCCAGAAGAGAGACGTCCGAATTTTCATTTACGGGAATAAATTCCAAAAACAGGGACGAATCCGCTATTCTGTATAGATCTGTTCCGTCCTTTACGGCACAGCCTATCACTCCCTCTGATGATGCATACAATCCATAGTTATGTACGATCTTTCCCAAATTACGCTGCATTCTTCTGCTGTAGATCGAAAAGCTTCCACCACCGCCGGCTATGATTCTTTTCATATCCGGCCATACCTTTTCCACCCATGCTCCCGCAAAAAAACCGTCATGATAGAGCGCTTTTAAATTCTCCGCGCGTTCGGGCGCAGGCTTAATATATTTCTTAAGTTCATTTCCGAGTTCTTCCGGCAGCTTAACTGATGGGTCGATCGAGCCTTTCCTGATATCGTCAAGAAGCTTATCCCAGTTCTTCCTGATACAGTCAAAGAAATTTACAACTCCCCAACTAAACGGGGAGAATATCTGGATTATTGTAGCATCACGCAGCGCAAAAAAGGCTCTTAGATACTCCGAATCCATATGTTCACTGATATACACAAGAGGTTCCGGATTGACAATATTATGCCATTTCATCTTCTTTTTCAGACTTTGCAGCAGAATACCGGATATCGAATCCAGATACACATTATCCACAAATTTCGTATCCTTAGGGAGGCTTTCAAGCAGCAGCATCGTTCTTCCCTTTTCAATGATCGACAGAAACTCCCTCTGAAAATCCTCTATATGTTTTTGTGTACATGGAATATACCTTGGAACACCCGTCGTTCCGGATGTCAGACTGTACCCGATCAGCGGGTGTGAAGTATATATGCCTGTTTCACCTATACGCGTAGTCAGTTCTATCAGGGGCGCAATATTGTCATATACCGATATCGGCACCAGATGACGAAAACCGTTTACAATCTTTATATAGCGAAAATCCATACTCATTCCGCTGTCACTGTTTTTGTTGTCCTGAAGAATTCGCATAAGATTAGAATTTACCTGATTTGCCTTCATCTGATACCCTCCTATGCACGGCTCTTGATTGCTTTTTCCATATCGACGCCAAGTCTGTTCAGAAGTTTATGGATCTTAAACATCATCTTAGGCTTGGCTATAACCATCTTGGGCATTATATTAAGCATTCTGGCGGTCTCCGGCCTGTCCATCTTTGATGGTTCAACCGGATCAAGAAACTGGATATACGGAGTAAGCAGATCGGCTACCTTTTCTCTGAATTCAAGAGAAATATCAGATGAAGTCAGCATAACAGCACTCAGGTATCCGAACACGCTGCACATAATGCTGTTCATAAACAGACCATATGAAAGACCGGTTTCACAAATCTTGCTCACTCCCACAGCAATTGGCCAAATATCCTTTTCTCTCCTGTTAAAAGATTGCACTATGCTTCCACCGTTCAGATAATAACGGTAGCCGATAAGCTGCGGCAGGATAACAGCCTTCTTCATGTTTGCAAATATATGCAGATTGAACAGGTTATCCTCTGCGAAGGGAACCTCCTCATCAAATCTGATTCCAAAAGCATTTAAAAAATCCAGATTATAGATCTTCGTTGTAATCATCAAACCGGGGCCGTTCAGGACCTTTGTCTGATCATAATTGCCCTTTTCAAGAACGATCTTCCTTTTTGTCTGATCAAGAAGAACATACTGCTTTACAACAAGGTTGGAATCGTCACTGGAATCCGTATCCATTCTGAAGCTTACCATCTGTGCATTTTCTTCTTCAAGTACCGTATAACACTGCTC
>ONTX01000037.1 GCA_900320825.1 uncultured Lachnospiraceae bacterium
CAGCATATGCCGCAAGATACGTTGCCAAGAATATAGTAGCTGCAGGTATAGCGGATAAATGTGAGATCCAGCTTTCATATGCCATCGGCGTTGCACAGCCTACTTCCGTAATGGTAGATACCTTCGGAACCGGTAAGATCTCCGATGAAAAACTTGTTGAGATCGTAAGAGAGAATTTCGATCTTCGTCCCGCAGGTATCATTAAGATGCTCGACCTCAGAAGACCTATCTATAAGGCAACCGCAGCATACGGACACTTCGGAAGAACAGATGTTGATCTTCCCTGGGAGAAGACCGACAAGGCGGAAGTATTAAAGGGTTATCTTAAATGAGATATGATTATCTGATAGCAGGAAGCGGTCTCTTCGGCGCAGTATTTGCCCGGGAGGCCGTTTCACACGGAAAAAAAGTTCTTGTCATAGACAAGCGCGGACATATTGCCGGAAACATATACACAGAGGATGAACACGGAATACAGGTTCATAAGTATGGTGCGCATATTTTTCATACATCGGATAAAAGAGTATGGGATTATGTGCAGCGTTTTGCCGAGTTCAATAATTTTGTGAACTCACCTGTTGCCAGGTACGGTGATGAACTGTACAACCTTCCTTTTAACATGAATACCTTCAGTAAGATGTGGGGAATATCCACACCGGATGAGGCCAGAAGGATCATAGATGAACAGAAGAAGGAAGGGTATAAGGAAAATCCGTCGAATCTCGAAGAGCAGGCAATCTCGCTGGTGGGAAAAGATATCTATGAGAAGCTGATAAAGGGATATACCCAGAAACAGTGGGGACGTAAGTGTACCGAACTTCCTGCTTTTATCATCAAGAGACTTCCGGTCAGATTTACCTTTGACAACAATTACTTTAATGACAGATACCAGGGAATCCCCATCGGCGGGTATACCGCTATGGTTGCGAGGATGCTTGAAGGGATCGAGGTTCTGACAGATACCGAATACAGGGATTTTATAAAAAAGAATTCGGGAAAGCAGGAACCTGATATTTTTGACAAAGTGATCTATACCGGTCCTGTGGATGAATACTTTGATTATAAGCTTGGGCATCTTGAATACAGGTCCCTGAGATTTGAAGAAGAATACCTTCCTGACTGCGAAAATTTCCAGGGAAATGCGGCGGTAAATTATACATCGGCTGATGTTCCTTATACCAGGATAATAGAGCACAAGCATTTTGAGTTCGGAAAGGGAGAAGGAACGGTCATAACCAGGGAATATCCCGGGGAGTGGAAGATAGGAGACGAGCCGTATTATCCAGTAAACGACGAGAAAAACACTTCTCTTTACGAAAAATACAAAGAGCTTGCGGACGCGGAAGAAGGAGTTATCTTCGGGGGCAGACTGGGAGCATACAAGTATTATGACATGGATAAGGTAATAGCCGCATCACTTGAACTTGCCGATAAAGAACTGAAATGATAATAAAAAAGAACTCCGGTCTGTGCCGGAGTTCTTTTTTGTATGGGAAAAGTTAACAACTGTAATTGAACATCATTCCGCTGTATGCACTTGATGTGTAAGGAGACGAGAAATTGTGTCCCGGGTTCTTGTATGCAACTATCTTGCGGTTTACATACTGCATGGGATCAAGTGCAACCTGGTTACTCTTTCTGATCATCGAGTTTGAAAAATCTTTAAGGGTGCTGAAGGTTGCGCCGATGTCTTCGCTTTCTTCCGCAACGTCTCGGAATTTCTCCGAGTCGATGGAAAGTTCTCCGCTTGCTTCTATGTTGATGCCGAGAGCATTAAGCTGTTCGCGGTAGAAATTGGTAATGCCGTTTAACTCATTATCAAGAACTCTTGTCTTGATTCCGTTTCCCGCATAGGAATTAACGGCTTTCAGAAACTCGTTAAAGCTTCCTATGAGCTGATTGACATTGTCTTCAACAGAATCGATATCAGCCTTGATGCTGATGGTAGTAGGCTGTCCTTCGGGACTCAGTGCATTGAGGGTGACTTCATACATTTTACCGATGGTGAAGTGATTGGATGAAGCCTGTCTGTCCTCACCGTTAAGTCCGAACAACGCATTGGTGGGATAACTTACAACGTTTCCCAGTCCGAAATAATCCACAGCTCCGGATGACTTTGAAGTCTTGTCATCAGAGATATTGAAGATCGTATCCTTGCCGGGAGCAAGACCGCTGGATTCGGATTTGATCCTGATGGAAGCGGTGTCGCCTTCTTTTTCCAAAGCTGCACTCAGACCGATACCTGCATTGTTTACGAGTCTTACAAGTCTCTCCTGGATATTCCTGTCGGATTCACCTTCGGATATGTGGAACTGGAATTCATAGTTCATATCTCCGATGTTAACATCGAAGGAATAGTTATCTTCGGGAAGTGTTGTGGGTCCGTCTTCAAGGAACTTTCCGAGGTTTTCCTGAGGAGATGCAAGCTGTTTTATCTCTATATCGAATGAAGGAACGGAATCGGAATTATCATCACCGATGTAATCTACGGTAATGATATCCGGATCCGTGGATGATGCATGCTTTTTGTTAAATGATCCGTCTTCTTCGAGGCCGCCGACTTCAGCAAGGGAACTGCGAAGATTACGAGCGGACTCTTTTAATCCGATCGCACCGAATTTAGTATCCTGATCATTTATGGGCAGGAACCAGGGAGCATCTTTATTTGCTTTGACAATGGAATTATACGTACCACGAAGCTCACTTTTTTTGTGAGTGTCGTACTTGGATAACTTCGGGGCGCCATACGCCGTCAGATAGTTATTGAATATTGTATTACTAACAGCACTCATCGTCACGCCCCCTTTCTTCCTTGAAATGTGTGACAGCCGGTGCGGGCTAAGCTCTGCTCTAAGGATCCTTCCTTATAATTGCAGAAAGCATATCATATAAAAATATATAGTATGCCACCATTAGACTATTACTTAAGAATAAAGTATCACCCCAAAGTCAATTTTGCAAGAGTTTTTTTATAGAAAAATAGCGTATTTTTGGGGATTGTTTTCAGAATGCTTTCAAATGTCCCATTATCTTCTTGCAATATTCAGTCTATTCAATAATTATATCGGAGTTTTCTGACAAAATATTATATCATCTTTAATAATGTTTCCGAAGTCTTTTTAATGTATAATAAATCTGTTTAAAAAAGTTTTCAGAAGGGTGAATCTATGGAAAAAGAATTGGTGCTCGTAATCGATTTCGGCGGTCAGTACAATCAGCTGGTTGCCCGCCGTGTCAGAGAAAACAATGTCTATTGTGAGATTTATTCTTACAGAACGCCCCTTGACCAGATCAAAGCAATGAATCCCAGGGGAATAATCCTTACCGGCGGCCCTGCCAGCTGTTATGCGGAAGGCGCCGCATCCTGTGACAAAGGTCTGTTTGAAATGGGTGTTCCGGTTCTCGGACTTTGCTACGGAGCCCAGCTGATGAGTCTTATGCTGGGAGGTAATGTGGAGAAAGCTCCCGTCAGAGAATATGGACATACCCCTCTTAAAGTTGATACTTCATCTCCGCTTTTTGAAGGAGTTACCGAAAATACAACCTGCTGGATGAGCCATAATGATTATATT
The DNA here is from genome assembly GCA_900320825.1 of uncultured Lachnospiraceae bacterium. Classification (GTDB taxonomy): domain Bacteria; phylum Bacillota; class Clostridia; order Lachnospirales; family Lachnospiraceae; genus AC2028. Next base: position 3,573 of record ONTX01000037.1, read on the forward strand.
TCAAAGATAGCACCCGGATTCAGGTCCATAGCTACAACGGATAATTGTCCCTATGCTGCGATAGCAAACGATGAGAAGAATCTTTACGGATTCCAGTATCATCCCGAAGTTCTTCATACTCCCGAGGGAAGTAAGATGCTGGGCAATTTCCTTTACAACGTATGCAAGTGCAAGGGTGACTGGGAGATGAGTTCCTTTGCCGAGGAACAGATAAAACTTATCCGTGATAAGGTAGGTGACGGTAAGGTTCTTTGTGCACTTTCCGGAGGAGTTGATTCATCCGTTGCTGCGGTTTTACTTTCCAAAGCGGTAGGAAAGCAGCTTACCTGTGTATTTGTAGATCACGGTCTTCTCAGAAAGGATGAGGGAGACCAGGTAGAAGCGGTATTCGGTCCTGACGGACCTTATGATCTTAATTTCATCAGAGTTGACGCAGCACAGAGATATTACGACAAACTTGCCGGTGTGACGGAGCCTGAGAAAAAACGTAAGATCATAGGCGAAGAATTCATAAGAGTTTTCGAAGAAGAAGCAAAGAAGATCGGAACCGTTGATTTCCTTGTTCAGGGAACAATCTATCCCGATGTGGTTGAATCGGGACTTGGCGGTGAATCGGCAGTTATCAAGTCACATCACAATGTAGGCGGTCTTCCGGAGCATGTTGATTTTAAAGAGATCATTGAGCCTTTGAGAAATCTGTTTAAGGATGAAGTCAGAAAGGTGGGACTTGAGCTGGGTATTCCCGATGAACTTGTGTTCAGACAGCCTTTCCCGGGACCCGGACTCGGAATACGTATCATTGGCGATGTTACTGCCGAGAAGGTTAAGATCGTTCAGGATGCAGACTTCATATACAGAGAAGAGATAGAAAATGCCGCAAACGAATATGCATTTGAGGCAGCCGAAGCGGCAGGTGTTAAGATTGACAGAGATCATCCCGACCACGCTCTCCTTAGAAGCTACTGGCCGGATTGGATGCCCAACCAGTATTTTGCAGCACTTACCAATATGAGAAGCGTAGGTGTCATGGGCGATGAGAGGACATATGACTATGCCGTTGCACTCCGTGCGGTCAAGACCATAGATTTCATGACCGCAGAGTCTGCACAGATCCCTTATGAGATCTTGATGAAGGTTATGAACAGGATCATCAACGAAGTAAAGGGAGTAAACAGAGTACTCTACGACCTTACTTCAAAACCTCCCGGGACAGTGGAGCTGGAGTAGCAAGGAGGCTTACAGGCAGGAAATCAATAGCAGAAATTCATGGTAGGATATACAGTGGTTTTGATGCAAAAAACCATAGAGTTTCGAGATGAGTAAAAAATCTAAAAGCTCAATTCTAATACCTGTTATCGGAATCCTGGCCGTAGTGGCCGGGATAATTCCGTTTATGGTCCTTCAGGGGAAGTGTTCTGTATCCGTCAGGGAAGAACTTGACGGAGAGATTGTAGGATATATTCTCGGAGCAAGATACCTTTTTTCGGGAAAGGACTATTATCCCGAATTTCTTGGAGGAGTGCCAAAGACCGCACTGATGCCTCCGTCTTTTTTAACACTTATATTATTTCGGATCTTTTCACCTCTTCATGCATATATTGCCAACCGCTTTGTGGTGATGATGACTGCTTTTGCAGGCATGTATCTCTGGCTTGGCAGACTTACAAAGAACAGGCTGATTTCCATGGCAGTCGGCGTCATATTTGCATTCCTGCCCTACTTTACGGTGTACGGAATTTCTGTGGCGGGCATCCCTCTTGTTTTCCTTGCGTTTTATGAACTGGTCTATGGAGAAAATAAAAAGGGTAGTCTTATTATGCCCTTTGTTCTGATTGCTTATTACGGTATCGGTTCATCTCTTGTGCTGTGCGGTTTTGCAGTGATCGGTGTTTTGGTGATATGGTTTGTTTTTCTTCTCATATCACAAAAAAAGAAAGGCATCGGAAAGAAGGAACTGTTTGCCGGCGGGATGGGTATTGCCGAACTTGCCATTGTTTACGTGATCCTGAACATCAGTCTTTTGACGCAGGTTTTTAATCCGGTATCATCTTATGTTTCCCATAAAAGCGAGTACGTTCTTAACGAGGCATCCTTTGCCCCGTATTTTTGGGAGATGTTTACCGAAGGGGCTGTGGCTGTACCCAGTCTGCACGTTGTGATCCTTCCTGTGGCTGTATTATCTCTTGCGTTGATCGGTGTTTATCATTTGGTTTCAAAAAAGAAAGCCGAAAAAGATGAAAAAAAGAATATATCTGCAGCGGTAATTCTTATTTTATCTGCAGTGCTTATAGCGGCGCTTTCGGGACTGAGGCACTGTCATGCAATAGTGGGTTTTCTGAATTCAAGGGGCGGTGCTCTTAAATCTTTTCAGTTTGATCGTTTTTACTGGCTGTATCCCTTTATCTGGTACAGCGTTCTCGGACTTGTAGGTGTACTTCTGGTTAAAACTTTCAGTAAATATCACATAGGGACGATTCTTTTTGTGATCATTCTTATTCCCTGCGGGCTGATTGTTCTTAAAGAAAGTGCGTTCAAGGAAAATGCCATGGAATTTTTCAGGGAGAATTCCACCGCACTTACATGGGATGCGTTTTTCTGCGAAGATGAATTCGGAGAGATCGCTGAATATATAAAAAACGAAACGGGACTTTCCCGGGATGAATACCGCGTCGGAAGTCTGGGTATAGAGCCGTCTGTGGCATTTTATTCCGGTTTTTACACGATAGACGGATATTCCAACAACTATGATGTTGAGTATAAACACAGATTCAGAAAAGTAATAGAAAAAGAACTGGATAAGAATTCTTATAACAGGGCATATTTTGATGACTGGGGAAACAGGTGCTACCTCTATTCATCGGAGTATTACGGAAACCCTCTTTTATCCAAGTATGAGCATCCGTATTTCGCAGATCTTGAACTGAATACGGACGCCTTAAAGGATCTGGGCTGCAGATATATTTTGGCTGCGGGTATGATCGAAGGCGCTGATGAAAAGGGACTCAGGCTTTGCACTGTATTTGACAAAGCCGAATATACTTATGTGATCTATCTGTATGAAGTGCTGTGACCTCACGGCATTTAAAGGAATCTTCATATCTTGAAAAATAAAGGAACTGCTTCAATTGAAAAAAAGTCCGCCGTAAAAGTGCCCGGGATAATAGCAGCACTCGCAGTGCCGGTGCTTGTGCTTATCATCACCCATTTTCTTTGCGGGATCATGTATGACACAAATGATGACAGGTATATTGCAGGCCTTATTTCCGGAGAGATAACCGGCAGCGGATCTCTTGTGGAGTATTGCGGATGCATTATCACGTGGCCGCTTTCCGTGTTGTGCAGACTCATGCCCGGGGCACCTGTCTGGGGGCTGTTTCTTATTCTTGTATTTATTGTTTCAGATCTTATTATGATCATTTCGTTTTCAAGGATAGTTAAAAGTTCTCCTCTCGCGGTCGTCTCCTGCATAATCCTTAATATGAGCATGCTTTACATGCAGGCTGAAATCAATTTTACGGGTATCGCAATACTTGCAGCCATCTCCGGATATGCCATGCTTATAGATGGGCTGCTGTTCGAAGGGAAAAAAGCACAGAGAAAATACATTGTCATTTTTTTTCTGATGGAACTGATCTCAGTCTGTATAAGAAAAGATTCAATGCTTGTAACTCAGGCTTTTGGAATGAGCCTTCTTGGCCTGCTTGCTGTTTCCGAAGGATTGCCTGAGGATAAAAAAGAGATCGGAAAAAGTATTGTAAAGTGGCTTAAGCCAATAGCTAAAGTTGCAGCTATACTTGCCGCATCAATCGTTTTGTTAGCAGCAGGCAACTTTATCGGAGGTAAGAACTCACCGGAATTTACCGAATACAGACGCTTTAATGATGTGGGAACGGCCTTTTTTGATTATCATAACGGCGCCGTTTGCTATGAAGACTTAAAGCCTGTTTTGGAAGGGACGGACATAACGGAAAGTAAGTGGAATGCCATGTCGGAATACACGGCATTTGACTGGGATGAAGATACAGAAACTTATAAAAAAATAGAAAGCTATCTGTATAAAGGGCTGGAACATCCGGATGCCTCCGGTATCATTTCCGGTATCTTTGAAAACACGTTCCTGCTTCATTCCTTCTGGCTTGTGCTTCTTTTGTGGGGGTTGGCATTTGTTATGTCTCTTGCAAAGGGCAAAAGAAAGTATCTGATTTCTGTGATCCTGATGATGATTCCTCATTTACTTGTATGGGGTTATATAGTTTATATGGGCAGGATTCAGAAGCGTGTGCAATACCCCTTGTTTCTTTGTGAAGAGATTGCATTTACCCTTATCATTTTCGCTGTCATCAGATCCTATGGCGGGTTTGAAGATTTTTTGCAGAAAAAGACAAGGAAGTACGTATTTGTACCTGCACTTGCCGTGGTCGTTGCCGGATGCATCATGATATCCCAGGGCCAGTACGAAGAATGCGTAAAGGCAAATGCGTCAAAAAGATCCCTTGTGAAGGCAATGATCGAAACGGCGGATTATTGCAGGCAGCATTCCGATGAACAATATATACTGGACCAGAATGCATTCAGCCATTATTTCGGAGGCCCCTTTACGGTGGGCTTTTATGAGCCGTCGAATTATACGATCTCTGGCAGCTGGTTTTCAATGATGCCCGCACATGCCGAAAGAATGCGGGAAATAATCTATGCCCCTGAGGGATTTTGCTATATTGTTGCGGACTACGGGGACGGAGAAGATGAGGGAAGGATAAAAGGATATTCCGCATCATATTTAAAAGAAGTTACGGGAAAAGAACCGGTGCTTGAGGACTCATACGAAACGTCATCGGGAAACAGATTTTTGGTTTACAGATTTAACTGATGGAGAAAGCTGATGGTACATTGCCCTGATTGTCAAATGATGATAGGAGACAGCCTGACTAAATGTCCCGGCTGCTACAAGGTCTTTACCATGTCCGATCTCGGTATCATGGAAAAAGAAAGAAAAGAAAACGAAAAACAGCTCGATGAAGAAAGAAGAGCTTCATTCGAAAAGTATATGAAAAAAAGAAGGCTCTTTGTCATCCTGCTTTTAGCGGAGCTGGTAGTTTTGAACGTAACAATTTGGCCGGCTATAGCCATGACAAAAAGCACAACCGCCGGAATGGTTACACTTGTGATCAACATTGTTGTGATCATTGCGATCTTTGTTTGGGGAATAAAAACCGGTGCGGCTCTATGCTATCACTGCGGGGCACTTTTATTCCGAAATTTCGGTAAGTACTGCGCTTATTGCGGAAAAGACATGAGAAGTTACAGGTAAATGCAGATAGAATGAAAGAGCAGTTTGTGCTACAATAAATGCGTTATGTTTCGCAAGCTGTTAATGAAAATGTAGTGCAAAACGAAAGGAGTAATAAATGGATCTTATACCCAGTTTTTCAGTTGATCATACTAAAATAGTTCCCGGAATCTTTGTAAGCAGAGTTGACACTCTCGGGGCAGAAAAAGTAACAACCTATGATGTCAGTTGCACAAGGCCCAATGTGGAGCCTGCCATAGATGTTGCTGCGATGCATTCTCTCGAGCATCTTATTGCAACTTTTCTGAGAAACGAGCCTGACTGGAAGGATGAGATAATCTATTGGGGCCCCATGGGCTGCCTTACCGGATTTTATCTCATAATGAAAGGAAACAGGGCACCTAAGGAAATACATGATCTCCTTCTCAGAGCATTCAGATCTGTTGAAGGTGCTGACGCTGTTCCCGGAACCAATGCGGAAAACTGTGGAAATTATCTGATGCATAATCTTGAGTTTGCAAAATGGTATGCAAGAAAGATCTCCGATTATCTTGAAGAAAACAAGGACAACCCTGCAATCTTCGAGTATCCCAAGTCGGAAAGACTTGTAACCAAAGACGGCAGCCAGTTTTTTGATTCATAAAAAAAGGCATAATGTAATAAATCGAAACCGGTCGCGATGGCGGCCGGTTTTTGTATATGTATAATCCCGTATGCATATGGTAAAATAACTGTATCTGTTGACTTACTTATACGGAGGGGGGATATGGCAGGATCAGGGCATTTTTGTTCAAGTGCAGTGAATGCGGTGAGATTTTTTGTTCGTTCAGCGAGTATGAGAAAGTTTTGTGATCATATTTGAACGGATTAAAATAAATAATTATAAACAGGGCATATTGCCCCAATAAGGAGGTACATTTATGGGAAACAGTCTTGGAGGAAGATCATCTGTGAGCGAATTTGAAGATACTCTTCAGAGCATGGTAAATCTTGATTCAGATGAGAAGTTTTCGCTTGCGGGAAAATATTTTGCGGAGCTTTACCCTTATCTTAAAAAAGTAGATCCCGAGAATAAAGGAGCCATCGTTCTATACTATATCCTCGGAACCATCGCGGGAGCAGACGGGCAGCTCACAAGTCAGGAGCACGAACTTATCGAAGCTGTCTGGAACGTTGTGGGTATGGACTGGAGTGTTGATGATTCTCTTAAGATGATCAAAAACGTTGCAAATAAGGAAGGATATGAGACTCTTGCGGGCATCATCGAGAACTTTGACCGTTCTCTCGTAAGTACGCTCATCGCTTTTATTGCAGTCATCTGCTCCATTGATGACAAGATCAATTCAAATGAGCTTCAGCTGATCAAAGATCTTATTAACATCGCCGGCTGATGACTTATCCAAACAAAACATTTTAAACATAAAACAGGGCATTTTTGTCCTGTTTTGTGTTTTTAACCTGCCGGAGTTTATGCCGGTATTAAGGTAGAAGAATATGGCAAAATGCAGCGTGTGTTTCAGACATTGTGAGATTGAAGAAGGAAAAAGGGGTTTTTGCGGAGCAAGAGGCGTAATAGAAGGCAGGGTGGTACCGCTTAACTATGGGAAGATAACTTCTCTTGCACTGGATCCCATTGAAAAAAAGCCTCTTAACAGGTTTCATCCGGGTTCGTATATCCTGTCCGCAGGCAGTTACGGGTGCAATCTCAGATGTCCCTTTTGCCAGAATTACGAGATATCCTGGTCGGATGAAGCGTTTGAATTCGAAAGGACTGCGGAATACCTTTCCCCCGGGGAACTGGCCGATATAGCCCTCAAAAATAAAAAAAGAGGCAATATCGGAGTTGCTTTTACGTACAATGAACCTCTTATCGGGTATGAATATATCCTTGATACCGCAAAACTGGTGAGAAAAAACGGAATGTTCAATGTGCTGGTCACAAACGGTACCGCTGAGCCCGAAGTCCTGGACGAACTGCTTCCCTATATCGATGCGATGAACATTGATCTCAAGGGCTTTTCGGATGAGTATTATGCCAAAACCCTGGGCGGGAGCCTTGATATGGTGAAAAAGTTCATAGAAAAAGCGGTCACCGGATGCCATGTGGAGCTTACAACTCTTGTAGTTACGAATGAAAACGATTCGCCGGAAGAAATGCGTGAGATATCTTCATATATCGCGGGGCTTAAGGGAAAAGACGGTAATGTCACGGGGGCTGAAATCCCCCTTCATATCTCAAGATTTTTTCCAAGATTTAATATGACTGACAGGCCACCCACGGATGTAAAAAGGCTTTATGAGCTGGCTGATATCGCAAGGGAAAAACTTAAGTTTGTATACCTTGGAAATGTATAAATTTATTGAAGATAAAGGGGTCTGCATGTTAAAATTACCATGTATTGTGCTTGATAATGATCATGCAAAACAGAGGGGGTTAAAACATGTCTACCGATAATAACGGAAATCAGACTTTATCTCAGATCTATGACATCTGCAGCAGTCTTTACAAGACTATGTCAGACGGTTCTTCAAGGGACCATTCGGAAGTATTCAGCTATCTTACGGAACTTGGCAAGGTTCTGGCAAATGCGGACAGGGCAAGCTTTTGGAAGTGGGACAAAAGACACCATGAGCTTTGGACCGTTTCGGCAACCGGAACCGACAAGATCGTTATCCCTGATCAGTCAGGACTTGTGGGGAAGGCACTTAGGGAAAAGAGAGTGCTTGTAACCAACGATCCCTACAGTGATCCCGACTTCAACCCTTCTGTTGATAAAAAGACGGGATATACCACAAAATCTGTTCTCGTTATGCCCGTTACCAATATAAACGGCGAATATATCGGTGCATTTCAGATAATCAATAAGCTGGACGGCGGATTCGAAGAAGAGCGTGACGTGAGAGCTCTTTCTCTTGCAGCTCTTATCTGCGGTATCGCTCTTGAGTCTGAGACTTTCCGTGACGAGTCCATGCATGACAAGCTCACCGGTCTTAAGAACCGTATGGGCTTCTATCAGGATTTCTCCAACAAGTATGGCAAGGTTCTTTCCGGTGAAAGGAAGCTTTCTCTTTTCATCTGTGACATAGATAAATTTAAGCGCGTTAATGATACATACGGACATAATGCGGGGGACAGGGTTCTTGAATTTGCTTCCGCTTTAGTTGAGAGTTTTGCGGGGGAAAATGAAGGTGTGTACCGCTGGGGCGGAGAGGAATTTATCATGCTCATGCCCGACACCGATCTTCAGGGATGCGTTGCAAAAGCAGAGACGATCCGTGAGAAGCTGCAGAATTCACCCTGCAACGCCGAGGGAAATATCATCAATCTTACTATGAGCTTCGGCTGCGCAGTATTCGATCCTTCCAAGACCATTGAAGAGAACGTAAGCGTTGCGGACGGACATCTGTATACCGCAAAAGAGACGGGACGAAACAGGGTAATTTACGAATGAAGATAACTGTTCTCGGGGTAAGAGGCTCGATCCCCGTAAGCGGAAAAGAATATAACGAATTCGGCGGGGCAACTTCCTGCATTCTGGTTGAGACTGCCGACAGGGCAATTTATCTTGATGCAGGAACCGGGATTTTGAAAGCACCGAAGACAGAGGGTAAAAAAGTTTCCGTACTTCTTTCCCATACCCATGCCGATCATGTTATAGGAATGGGGCTGTCACCTGTTTTTCTGACACGTCAGGATGTTGATATCTATGCAAAGACCAGGGATGGTCTTAATCCCTATGAGCAGATAAAAAAATTCATGTCCCCTCCGCTCTGGCCGGCAGGTGTTGAAGTGTATCCCGCAAATGTCACCTTCCATGAATTCGGAGATTTTCTGGAATTGGGAGATCTGGAGATCAGCACCATGGAATCCAATCACCCCGGAGGGTCCCTGATCATAAAGATAAAATGCGAGGGCAAGACATTAGTGTATGCAACTGACTATGAGCATGCCGAAGAAAAGAACGCAGAACTTGCCGCATTTTCGAAAGATGCGGATATTCTTTTTTACGACGGTCAGTATACCGATGAAGAATATGCAAAGATGAAGGGATTCGGACACTCGACAGTTGCGGAAGGCCTGAAAATGCTAAAAAAGAGCGGAGCCCGTAACCTTTATTTTGTGCATCACGATCCCAGGCATGACGATAAGTTTCTGCTGGATATGGAAAAAAAGTGTACCGATAAAAACGCATCCTTTGCCCGTGAGGGAATGGTAATAGATCTGTAAACCGGTTTTACCCATGACGAAGAATCTGAGCAAAAAAACGATCATTGCAATTGCAGCTGCAGCTCTTATCTTAATAGGAGCTGTTGCTGCATTTTTTATTTTCAGGAATAAAAACAAGATAACCGCCACCACCATGAGACTGATGGAGATGCAGGGTACAGTCACCCTTGAATCCGGCGGAAAGATAAAAGAGATCATAGATAATCTCAAACTTAACAGCGGAGATATACTGTCCACCGCAAGTGAAAGTTTTGTTTCCATCAGTCTTGATGATTACAAGATGGTAAAGATCCAGGAAAACAGCCGGGCCGAGTTCATCCA